>CAZLJT010000136.1:0-9764 GCA_964559905.1 uncultured Aquiflexum sp. | reverse complement strand
CAAGTTGGATGTACAACCAAAAAACTCGGAATCCTGCCCCATGCCTCCAAAATCATTTATTGTAAATAAGCCTGTTGTCAATTTGGATATCTTGATGGAAGCAGGAGTACTCTGCCCGGGATCAAATTCTACGATTACCTTGAAGGCTGATTTGGGAGGTTTTCCCTCCAGGATTCTTTGGTATTTTATTGATTTGGACGGGAATGTTTCCGAATTGCAGGATTTTGAAGATCAGACTCAAATTTCAATTCAAAATCCCGGAACTTATGAATCCGTTGTTTTCAATGATCTTAATTGTGAAATCGGGAGAGCTTTTGTTTCAATTGCTGAAAATTCTGAATTTGCTGATTTTGAATTACCGGAGAAGCTGATTATTTGTGAAAGCTTTGAATATTTTCCGGAATCGGAATTGGATCTTTTTTACGAAGTTATCCGACCAAATGGAGATCAGATTACCGTCTCAAAAGATATTCCTTTTATAATTGATCAACTTGGGGAGTATACTTTCACTTCATTTCCTTCCAATGCCTCCGAAGCTTTATGTCCCATTACCAAATCAGTAACAGTGGAGATTGCGGATGCAGTAAGGTTTGAGCCTGAACTGTTTGAAAAGGATTGCAATGGAAGGTTGGTTTTTAGGGCCAACTTATTCGGGACAGATATTACTGAAGTTGATATCTTTTGGTTTGACGAGAAGGGAGAGTTTGTGAGAAATGACGAATTTCTTGAACCAGTTTCCTATGGTGAATTTTCGTTGGAAGTAAGACCAAAGGGCAGTAAGGGCTGTCCGGCTCCAAATAAAGTAGAATTCGAAGTTATCAAGCCTGTTGTAGAATTGGATGCAAGGTTAAATGCTGATCCGTTTTGTCCCGGTAATGAAACTGTAACCTTAACTTTGGAAGGAGATTTGAATCAGGTCAGCAATATAAATTGGTATTTTTCAGATCATTCGGGCAGGTATTCAATTCTTGAAGATTTTAGCGGCCAACATGAAATTGTTGTGTCAGAAGAAGGAACTTACGAAGTTGAAGTATTTAACGATATCAATTGCCTTTTATTAAAGGATTTGATTTTGGTGGTCAAAAGTAGGGATGAGGTCAGGCCTGAAGTGAATGAAACCTATCAGATTTGTGATCAATTGGGGATCGTCGAGCTTATTGATCCTTGGATTTTTAGTTTTTACCAATGGTATTTGGAGTCAGACTTGATTTCTGAGGATCCAACATTCAGTCCCAAGGTTGCTGGAAATTATACATTAACTGTGACCAGTTTTGAAGGATGTGATTATTCTGCTGATTTTATGGTGGTTGAAGATTGTAATGTAGAGGTAAAGCATCCCACAGGCATGAAGATTAATGATCCTGAAAGGCCGTTTTTGGTTTATACCAATAACTTGGTAGATCAATTGGATATTTGGATTTACAATAAATGGGGACAGTTGGTTTACCATTGTTCAACAACCAATCTGAGTGAAGGCGAACCATATTGTATTTGGTATGGGGATCTTAATGGAGAGACAATTCAGCCGGGTAGTTATTCTGTGAAGATGACTTACAGAAATAATTCTGGAAAAATTTTTAATTCTACTTTTAGTAGTCTAATGGTTTTGGAATAAATTTTAGGCGGGTTTTTTGATTACAATTTTTTGCAAGTTGCATAGGGAATAATTTTTTATAAATCCTTTTCCTGAACTTTGTAGGAAAAATTAAGCACAATGCATTGTTTGACTTTCTTGGATTTGGTCAGGTTTTCTCATTCAATTCTCAATTGGCGTTTTTAGTTGGTATTGTTTTTGTTAAGTTTGAGCCGACGAGGGGAATATGAAAAACACGTACTACTCCTCACTATCTCGCTGAATATCAACTAATAGGAATTGTTTTATGGGGAATTATGGTCACTTTTTAGGACTGAAAGGTATGAAATGCCTTTTTATTTGTGTCTTGATATTTTTATCAGGATCAGGATTTGGAAGAAATGTTAAAAATGGAAATCTGAATGAGCATTTTATCCATGGGCTTAATTCGACTCCAGAGTTGACTGGCCCCGACAATCTCTGTATAATTTTCGGAAGTGCGATTGCGGATTTTTCCGGTGGAGGAAATCCTGCAACAGATGTTTATAATTGGGTAATTACCAATCCTGCTGGGCAGGAGCATTTTTCCAGAAACGGTGGGGCAACTTTTCAAAATATAAGTGTCCAATTTTCAGAATTTGGCAATTATACCATCTCACTGAATGTGAGGAGGGGGAATGATATTATTTATACCGGTTCCAAAACATTATCAGTCATCCAAGGTCCTGAACTTGTCCTAAAACCAGACTATCTACTTTGCGGAAGTGAACCCGCCATAATAACTGCTATAAATCCCAATACTCCCAATATTGGATCCTATATATTTGAATGGAGAAATCCTGCGGGTGTACTTGTAGGAAATCAAAATGAATTAAATGTCTATGAAGAAGGCCAATATTTCATTACATTGTATTTGTCCAATTCCTCAGGAGGTACTGATTGTCAGATTAACGGGAATACCTATGTCGGCCCTCCTCGTGACTTTTCATTATTGATCTCCGATGACCAAGTTTGTCAGGGAAATTCGATAAATATTTCTGTAGACACCCCTTTGATCGGGGAATGGTTGATTCAAAAAGTTGGGGTTTCACCATTGAATTCAATTGGGCCTGCTTATGAATTAACTTTGGATTCTGAAACCGACTTGGATGGACCGGGGAACTACAGAGTGGTTTTTCGAAATCAAGATGATCAATATCCGAATTGTGTCTCAGAAAGAGATATTTATTTTTCAATTCATGAAAGTGTGGAATTCAATATTTCTGATGTTATTCCCGCTGGTGATTGCAATTCTCCTAATGGCAGTTTTAGGTTTAATGCTGACTCACCCATTGAGTTATTGAGAATTCCGGAACTGACATTCTCTGCCAATAACTTAGCTCAGGGAGAATCGGTTTTATTTGAAAATCTCTATCCTGGTATTTATACCATTGAAACACAATTAGATGGATGTAATAGAAATGAAGTGATAGTTGTCCCCAATAGTAACCCTGTTCCAGAAATGCTTTTTACAGTAACTGAATTTGAGGAATCGTGTACTCCTGTTGGTAAAATGGATGGGTCTATCAGGGTTGAATTTTTGAATGGACCATTCACAGGTCAATATAGGATAGTAGAAGCAAATGCAGCCCTGTCATTGAGCGGGGCAATTTCAAACGAATCATTTTTTGATGTTGATCTTCCGGGTGGTCAGTATGCCATTGAAATAATTTCGCAGACTGGATGCAAGCTACCTCAAGAATCCTTCATCGATATCGCTATCAAAGAGTTTGTTTCATTTTCAATCCCGGAAGTAGTGAATGTTTGCGGTTCAATGGATTTTGTTCCGGCCACTGAGGAAAACCTTCTTTTTATATTGACTTATCCTTCCGGGGAACAAGTTTCCAAGGAGGCGGGACAATCTTTTATACTTGATGTGCCTGGGATATATCAAGTCTTGGGAAGAAGTACGGAAATTGAACCTGCACTTTGTCCCAGAAACCAGCAATTTGAAGTGGTTTTGATTAACCAACCAAATTTTGAACCAGTACTTGAAAGCGAGGATTGCTTTGGCAACAAGTTGTACAGGGCAGAACTTTTCGGTACGGATCCTTCAAATTTATCTATTCGATGGTATGACAGAAATTTTGAGATAGTTGGTAGAGGAGTCCAGTGGTATCCGACCGGGTATGGGGAGTTTTATTTGGATGTTCAGCCTAGGGGCAGTGCACTTTGTGAATCCAACCCCAAATTATTTGAGGTGACCCAGCCTGTTTTTGAAGTTGATGTTGAGTTGACCTCAGGATTGATTTGTCCCGGGGGACTTTTGACTACCGTTGTTTTGGAAAGTGATTTTGAAGAAGTAGATAGAATAGAATGGATTTACATTGATCTGAACGGAGATCAATCAACTTTAACTCAGTTTGCAAATGAAAAACAGATTGATGTTGGCTTGGTTGGAACCTATGAAGCAGTGGTTTACAATAGAATTGGTTGTGAAATAGGGCGTGATTTGATCTTGGTATTGGAAAGCGAATCTCAGGAAAGGCCGGAAGTCAGAGCATCTTATTCTATCTGTTCTGAATCCGGGTATGGTGAAATTGTGGATCCTGGGAGCTTTGTCTCCTATGAGTGGTTTTTTGAAGGTGAATTTATTTCTGATTCACCTACTCTTAAATTGAACAGAGGAGGACAGTATTCGCTGTTTGTCACTAATCAGGACGGGTGTGTTTTTGAAGCTTCATTTTCGACATTTGAGGATTGTACTTTTCAATTCGTTTTCCCCAATGCGATGGTTTTGAACGATCCTGATAAGATTTTTGAGATAATTGTGAATGATGCCGTAGATTTTGCCCAACTGTGGATTCACAACAGACAAGGGGAGTTAATTTATTTTTGCGAAGGAAAGGATGTACAGTCAAGGCTGGCTTTTTGCCAATGGGATGGCATGAAAAACGGAAAATATATACCTGTTGGCAACTATACCATGACATTGTGGATAAGGAGTTCAAGGTTTGGTTTGGAGAAAAAAATCAGTCAAAATTTGACGGTCTTGAAATAATCCATCAAATTTTCTTTGTTAAGTTGAAAGGTTTGAAATAAATTTTTACAAATGGAGAAGCCTATCCTTAATATTTTTTATATATTTTCCGAATCTTTACGGTTCAACCCATTCAAAAAAGTCATTAACCTCTTAAACCCAACCATCATGAATGAAAATATAAATAAATCAGCTCTGTTTAATGCAAGTTGTTTTGCATTGATCACTACAGCTTTCACTTTTGCAATCAGAGCAGGGATTTTACCTGAATTAGGAGATCAATTTGGATTGACAGCAGAACAGCTTGGATTCATTAATTCCATGTGGTTTTTAGGATTCCCGATCTCGATGATTTTAGGAGGTCTATTTTACCATAAAATAGGCCCCAAGATGATCATGCAGATTGCTTTCGTGGCCCATACTTTGGGAATAGTATTGACCATATATGCAGGTGGTTATACAGGATTATTGATTTCAACTTTATTTATCGGATTTGGTAATGGCTGTACAGAAGCTGCCTGTAACCCTATGATTGCTGATATGTATTCGGGAGTTACTATGAATAAGATGCTAAACAGGTTCCATATGTGGTTTCCTGGTGGTATAGTGATTGGCAGTTTGATTTCAAAATTCATGACAGATTTTGGGATGGGGTGGCAAATGCAGATGTGGGTATTAATGATTCCTACATTGATTTATGCTTTTCTATTTTTCGGAAAAACTTTTCCGAAACCTACTGTCGAAGGAGTTACCTCAATTTCCAGCAATATCAAAGCCTTATTTAGCCCTGTATTTATTTTTCTGTTTTTCTGTATGGCTTTAACAGCAATTTCTGAATTTGGTCCACAGCAATGGGTCAATATTGTAATGAGTGCCAGCGGTGCCAGTGGTATGTTAATTTTAGCACTAACAACAGGTGTGATGGCCGTGGGGAGATTCTTTGCTGGGCCGGTAGTAAAGACTTTGGGGCAAACAGGTGTACTCCTTGGAGGTTCGATATTTGCAACTCTTGGAATATATTTGTTCAGTGTTGTTACAGGTCCAATGGCTTATGTTGCTGCAGTTATTTTTGCAATAGGAGTCTGTTACTTCTGGCCAGTAATGGTAGGAGCAGTAGCACAGCGTGTTCCTTTAAGCGGAGCTTTGGGAATGTCAATCATAGGTGGGGTGGGTATGTTTTCCACCGCGATTTTCCAGCCAATTATTGGTAGATGGATTGATGTCTCAAGAGCCAATAAACTTGCAGAAGGATTGACAGGGGATGCATTGGAACTTGCAGCAGGTCAAGCAACTTTATTGAGAATGGTTTCTTTTCCTGGAATTCTCATTGTTTTGTTTATTATTTTCTTCGTCTGGCAAAAAAACTCCAAAACAGCCTCTTCAGTAATAGCGGCTCATTAAATATTAAAGGCAGCCTTCGGGCTGCCTTTTTTTCTTCCCGTTCCTATGAAAGGTATTTTCCAACTTCTGACACTGCTGCTAGTACCGGGGCTATTGATGGGGCAAGTCCCGATCCAAGGTCCCATTAAGATTTCTGAAAATAAAAGGTTTTTTACCCAGCATGATGGTAGTCCGTTTTTCTGGATGGCAGATACTGCTTGGGAGTTATTCCATAGGACAAATAGAGAAGAGGCGGATTACTATTTGACTTTAAGGGCCAAGCAAGGATTCAATGTGGTACAAGCTGTAGCTTTGGCGGAAATTGACGGGCTTAATGATCCCAATTCATATGGAGAAGTCCCATTTGAAAATGTAGAGTCCTTATCATTTAATCAAAAGTATTGGGAGCATGTTGATTATATCATTGATTTAGCTGCTGAAAAGGGAATCCACATTGCTCTGTTACCTACATGAGGAGACAAACTTTTTAAAGATTTATGGGGAGTAGGTCCTGAAATATTTTCTAAGGAAAAAAACAGGGTATTTCCTCCCTCTCAGGGAAAAGGGAATGACTGGATTTTGATTGTTAATTAGAAGGCAAGAAATTTATTGGTGTTTTTCTAAAATTAACTCCAATATTTTAGGACCAGGTAAATTTTAATTTAGATTTGACAGCTTAAATCATATCATCGAAAACTTCTTCCAAATCAAGAACAAACCCCCGAATTGCTTGGGAAGCTACTTTATCTCCGTGGGTAAAAATTCTTGATGATTGGTATTTTCCGCTTATCAAGGTATAGACAATCAAAGTACATTCATTAGGATGGATGACCCAATATTCTTTTACACCTGATTCTTCATAGACCTCATACTTATTTTGCAGCTCTTTTTTGTTGTTTCCCGGAGAAAGGATTTCCACAATCAGGTCAGGTGCTCCTATACATCCCAACTCATCCAGTTTTTCCGAATCACAGATCACACAAATATCCGGTTGAACTACTGTATCGATGTCTTCATTTTTTTTGGATTTGAAAGGAAGCCGGACATCGAAAGGGGCTGCATATACTTTACAGGGATGTTTTTCCAAAAAGTTGTAAAGTTTATTAAAAATTTTTCCGGAGATCTCTTGATGAACTCTTCTAGGTGCGGCAGCTTGCTTGAAGATCTTGCCCTTGATCAGTTCGACCATTTCATCCATTTGCCAGGTCAGGTAGTCTGCATAAGTATAACGACCACCTGCCTGTCCGGTAGGCACGTATTCTGCCCTTGGTTCTCCAACTTTGTTTTTCAATTCATCCCTTTCCACAAAGTAAAAATACTGATTATAAGGGAGAAAGGAAATATTGGTTCTTAGATTGATTTTGAATTTCAGTACATTAATAAAAGTGTCTTTGAGATAATAAATCATATCAAATATTTTGTGCCATTTTTGAAACTCGGGTTGGTGGATCAAAGATTTTTATAATTTTAAACCCTGTACTCCTTAGGTTGTTATCTTTCCTGAATCAATCCTTTATGTGTTTTATGAAATTTTATAAAAACTATCTTCTTTTTACCCTTCTTAGCGTCTTTTCTATTTCCTGTTCTTTCAAGGGAGTTCATCGGAGTAAGGGAATCACCTATATGGATAATGGATTTTTGGGAAATCTCCCTGAAAAGCAGTTGAATATTTTTGCCCCAAAAAAAGCCAATGGAAGCAATCCTGTCTTGCTTTTCATTCATGGTGGCAGTTGGAATTCGGGTAATAAGGATATTTACAACTTTTTAGGATCAAGATTGGCTAGGAAGGGAATCGTAGCCGTCATCATCGATTATCCCCTTAGCCCCGAATACCAGGTTCACGATATGGCCAAAGCAGCTGCCAAAGCTGTTTATTGGGCAAGTGAAAACATCAACACTTATGGAGGTGACCCTGATAGAATCTTCGTCTCAGGGCATTCTGCGGGCGGGCATTTGGCGGGTTTGATTGCTGTGCGGCATGAATATTTTGATTCCTTGGGTGTGGAAAATCCCATTAAGGGAACAGTCCTGATAGATGCGGCGGGTTTGGATATGTATTGGTTTTTGAAAGAAATGAATTATGCTCCGGGGACAGAATATCTCAGGGCATTTACAGATGATCCTCAGGTATGGAAAGACACCTCTCCCATTTATTATTTGGACAAAAAAGACCCTCCAATGTTGATCATGATGGGAGAAAAAACCCTTCCGGGTATAGAAAAGACCACTGAAAGATTTTTGGAGGAATATAAAAAAATAGAACCTGAACCTAATTTTCATCTTCAGAAAAGGAAGAAGCACAAACCCATGATCGTGCAGTTTATCTACAGCCCAAACAAGGTCTATAAATGGATCGGGGAGTTTATGGAGGATGAATGATATATTTAAAGTTGTATTTATGATTAAAACTTTTATAAATATTTAGATAAGTTGTAAGTATGATTACAATATCTAAAGTCCACCTTTGTCCACTGGTTCAAGTCTTTGACTTGGACCAAAAACATCACAGTCTTCAGACTGTGGTAAATGCAGTCTGAAGACAGCCATTAGAATGATTCAATTCGCCGCAGCGATTGAACTACTCCACCAAAATCACCTCCACCAATCTATCCGGCAACCCTGCATAATTCGCAGCACTGCTGTAGAGGTATTCTTCAGGAGACAGCACGATACCGGCTTCCACAGGATTTTGATGGATGTAATTCAGACATCGGGAGAGCTTATCATTGGTATTTAATTCAATGGGATGGCTATGCTGCTGCCAAACTTGAAAATTTTGGTTGTTGGGATTAAATCTTCCTGCTTTTCCAAAATGCCAGAGTAAAAAATCTTTCCTACTTTCTTTAGGATTCATCTGAATTTCTTCAATTATCTTGACAGAAGTGAATTTCTTAATATCTCTGATAATCCCCTCCATGGGATGCTCCCCATTTGTGCCCACGATAAAATGTGCATGACTGGACATGATGCAATAAGCGCATAGATCTAAGCCCTTATTTTTCTGACAATATCTGATAGAGTCTAACAGTATGTCTCTATATATCCTTCTGGTGAACAAATCAATCCATTCAATGATGGAGAAGGTGACAAAGTAGAGCTTGTCCTGGTCTCTGATTTTGTATTTTCGACTCATGGCAAAAAAGTTTTGATTGAAAAGTTTAGTTGAATTTAAGGTTTTGGGTTGACTTTGGCAATAGGTGGTTGGTTAAATTTGTAATCATTGGTTCAAGTCTGAAGACTTGAACCAACCCATCTCCACTTGAACCAATCCACCCGTCCATTCCTTCCTCCCCTGCACTCTGGCTCTTCGCTAAAAAGCTCCACCGGAGCTTTTTTTAACGCTCAGCCCTCCCCCGCATTCCAATATGCCATCCTTTCGCAACTCTCCACCTCAATACTATAGAAGTCAAACTCCTGCGTGATCTTGCCTTTGATCAGGTAGATGCCGCGGCCTTTGAAGGGATATTTTTTGACTACCGGAGGAAAATGCACGGTATCTATCCAGTCACCATCCCGATCGATAAAAGTGCCGAAGTTCATCACATCTCCCTTTACCGTCCTGGTGTACTTGATCGTGACGAGATAACCGATGATCTGTACAGTTTTTCCCAAATACTGCCTTAGTTCCTTTGCCTTGACGCTGAGTACAGTCTGATCTTTGACCAGGTGAAATGGGGAATCCAAGGGAAACTCCAAAATATCTATCTGATCCACAATCTCCTGCCTTACGTCAGACTCTTCCAGTTCGGGCACTTTCAGCTCCCGAAAACCGGCCTGCCGGAAAAGTTCATT
>CAZLJT010000135.1:0-9780 GCA_964559905.1 uncultured Aquiflexum sp. | reverse complement strand
CGGGTTGGAGGATACTGTGGGCGGTCATAATTACAGCCCTTTCAATACTATGCTGAAGTTCGCGGATATTTCCTGGCCAATGGTATTTCTGCATTCTTTTGATTAATGCTTCGCCTGCTTTTCGGATATCTTTGTTATATTTTTTGGAGTAGATTTCTATAAAATGGTTGGCCAACAAAGGGATATCATCCAGCCTTTCCCGGAGCGGTGGCAGCGTAATTTCTATGGTATTGATCCTGTAGAGCAAATCCTGCCGGAAGGTGTTGTCATATACCATATTATGGATATTCATATTGGTGGCCGAGATCAAGCGAATATTTACGGGAGTTACTTTATTGGAACCTACACGTGTCACTTCCCGATTTTGAAGTACAGCCAGTAGTTTGGCCTGTAGGGGAAGTGGTAGATTTCCTATTTCATCCAAAAACAGTGTACCTTTGTTGGCCTGTTCGAATCTGCCTGCCCGATCTTCTTTGGCATCTGTAAAAGACCCTTTTTTGTGACCAAAAAGTTCACTCTCAAACAAGGTGCTCGTGATAGATCCCAAATCCACACCGACAAAAGCTTCGCGATGTCTCTTTGAGTAGCGGTGTATGGCACGAGCTATCAGCTCTTTACCGGTACCATTTTCACCCAATATCAGAACATTGGCATCTGTAGCTGCTACCCGTTCAATCGTTTCAAAAACTTTTAACATAGGGGCACTTTGGCCGATGATATCCTTGAATTTGCTGTCTATATCCTGATAGAGCTGCTGCTTTTGGTTTTTTAGTTCAGATATTTCCAGTTTGGATTGGCGGAGTTGGAGGGCTGAATTCAGAGTGGCCAGAAGTTTCTCATTTTCCCAAGGCTTTAAGACAAAGTCTGTCGCGCCTTCTTTTATGGCTTTTACTGCAGTGCTGACATCTCCATAAGCCGTGATCAATACCACCACTGCTGAAGAATCCAATTCAAGAATCCTATCCAACCAATAAAATCCCTCTTGTCCGCTGCTGACGTCCTTTGTGAAGTTCATATCCAATAGAATGACATCGTACTGTTCATTTACTATCAGGATCGGCAGCAAACTTGGATTTGTTTCGGTATCCACCTGACCAAAATGCCGCTTTAAAAATATTTTGGCTGCTTTTAATAAATCCTCATTATCATCGACAATCAGAATTTTTCCGGATTTTTGTTCTTTCATTTTTAAAACGTGAGATATGAGACGCAAGATGTGAGACTAGGTAACCTTTGAGGTCTTTTTCAGACCTCGAAGGTTTAACACAAAAGAACCAAGAAGCGAGAACCAAGAAGCGAGAATTAAGAATCACGTTCCAAGAACTAAGAACCAAAGTCTGTCTCGAGAATTGGGGTATCAAGACAAAAACCCGCTCCTTCCTACTTTTCTACTCCGTATTCCCCAACATCGGTCATCGGTCATCTGACAAAGCAACTGTCACTCCTTCATCCCTTTTTACTTTTCTCTATTTACTTCCGAATTCTAAACTCGTACTTGGTACATTGTACTTAGTACTTTGTACATCCTTTCTCCTTCTTATACCCAAACCTTGTACCGAAATGATACAATCGGACAATGTTTTTTAAAAATCGGTCAATGGATTAAAATTACGGCATTTTTTCATTTCACAACTAAAAAACTTGAAAAGACTGACTGCACCGATTTGCTTGTTTTTGGTCGCTGGCGGACAATTTTGTTCGAAAAAATCCTGTCATAAAAATCAAGATGCCCTTTTTGGGTTTTTTTGGCACTTTTGCTCGTGGCATATTAATTGGCATTAACAGATCAACTGAATAAACGGAAAACACGACAATGGATAGAAAGATTGAAAAAAAAACCTGGACGCCAAAGTTCATAGCTATGATAGCAGTGGGTATATTATTGGTAGGATTCGTCTTATACCAATTGCTTTTTGCTGATTCCAGGTCTTCCATGAATGTCAATATGGAACGCATCACTATAGCGACAGTCAAAGAAGGAGAATTCACAGATTACATCCCTGTAAGTGGTACCATAGAACCTGGTGAAGTTTTTTATCTAGACGCATTGGAAGGAGGTAATATTGCCAGAATTGTCCGTGAATCAGGTGCCTTTGTCAATGCAGGCGATACTATATTGTTGCTATCGAACAGTAAGCTGCAATTGGAAGTAATGGAAAGAGAGTCGGGTTTGTATTTCCAGATCAATAATCTCAGGCAAGTGCGGTTGCAATTGGATCAGAATGACCTCAGTCAGCAAGGTCAACTTGCGGAGATCGATTATCAGATCAGCCTGCTGAAGCCCCAATATGAAAGGTTCAAAGAGCTTCACGAAAAAAAGTTGGTATCGGACAGGGAATTTGAAGAAGTCAAAGAACAATATGAATACAATGTCAAACGAAGAAAATTGACCTATGCAGCTTACCGCAATGATTCTATTTCCCGGGTAGCCCAAAAGCGGCAATTGGAAGATTCCGAAAAAAGAATGAATCAATCCCTGGATGGAGTAGGTCAGATTTTGGACAACCTTGCTGTAAGGGCACCGATCACCGGGCAGCTAACCACTGAGCAAATAGAAGTTGGGCAATCCATAAGTGCCGGGGAAAGATATGGACAGATAGATATTCTGGATAAATTCAAAGTCAGGGTTCCCATAGATGAACTCTATCTTCCAAGGATTTATACAGGTTTGAAAGGAACATTTTCATTTTCAGGGAGCAACTATGAGTTGGAAATAGGTAAAATCTATCCCAATGTGACGGCGGGAAGGTTTGAGGTGGATATGTTCTTTACTGATGAAGCGCCTTCGGGAATCAGAAGAGGTCAAACCGTAAGAATACGTTTGGAATTGGGTGAAAGCAATCAGGCAGTACTCCTACCAACGGGGGGATTTTATAAAGACACTGGCGGCAATTGGGTCTTTGTGGTCAACCAACAGACCGGCAAAGCAGAAAAAAGAAGTATTCGCCTCGGTCGGAAAAATCCCGAATTTTACGAAGTGATCGAAGGGCTTGAAATCGGAGAAAAAGTCATTGTCTCCGGCTATGAGAATTTCGGGAAGAATGAGGTGTTGAATTTGAAATAGGGTTTGTCAGATGTCAGATGACGGATGACCGATGTTGGGTTTCAATAAAGGAGAAAGGATAGATAGTTAAATAAACGGTTAAGTTTTATAGTATTTTATTTTCATTGATTTGGTTTTGGTATTTTGGATTAAATAAAATTCTAAACCTAAACTATAGAAATCATGAAATTTAAATTTGAAAAACTGACCATTTGGCAAAAGGCCATGGATTTTGGAGAGGAGGTATTTGAAATGAGTTCAAAATTTCCAAATGAGGAAAAGTTCAATCTCATTTCCCAGATCAGGAAGGCTTCCGATTCTATTGCCCTAAACATTTCGGAAGGTTCGATTGGCCAATCAAATCTTGAATTCAATAGGTTCTTAGGGTACGCTATCAGGTCTCTTGCTGAAGTAGTCACCTGCTTGCATAAGTCCAAAAGAAGAAGATATATATATGAAAGTGATTTAAAAATATTGTATGACGAAGCCTTTTATCTTATGAACATGATGAATTCCTTCAAATCAAAAATCAAATAAATTATTCTAGATTTTACAATGAATTATCTGTTATTCGACACCTGTCATGGTTATCAGAAACCCAACATCGGTCATCGGTCATCCGACATCCGTCATGAAGCAACTAAAACACAAAAAACAACATATATTAAATAATAAAACTACCTCAATACAAACCTCAATAACATGCAAAACATCATCAAAACCGTCAACCTAAAAAAACTCTACACCACTGAGGAAGTAGAAACCACTGCCTTGGATGATATCAACATTGAAATCAAAAAAGGGGAATTTGTAGCTATCATGGGTCCTTCAGGATGTGGTAAATCCACTTTGCTGAATATTATTGGCTTATTGGATAATCCCGATTCAGGGGAGTACTTCTTTATGGAAAAAGAAGTGGCAAAATACTCTGAAAGACAACGTTCCCAACTTAGAAAGGGTAATATTGGATTTGTATTCCAAAGTTTCAATCTGATAGACGAACTGACTTGTTATGAAAATGTAGAATTACCCCTCTTGTACCTGAAAACTCCAGCAGATGAACGAAAAAGAAGGGTGGAAGAGGTCTTGACAAGGATGGGGATTATGCATAGGAAGGACCATTTCCCTCAGCAGCTTTCCGGTGGTCAACAGCAAAGGGTAGCCATAGCGCGCGCTATAGTTGCCAAACCTTCCGTGATACTCGCCGATGAACCTACCGGTAACCTTGATTCTGCCAATGGGGAAGAAGTGATGCGGCTTTTGGAAGAACTGAACAATGAGGGAACAACTATCGTGATGGTAACCCACTCTCCCCATGATGCCAATTATGCACACCGTATCATTAACCTGTTTGATGGAAAAGTAGTGACTGAGAATATTAGAGAACAGTTCCATATTTAGACACAAAACACAAGACATAAGATCCAAGACTCCGGGAAATGCAAAATAAATAGGTTCGTCTAACCAATTTGGGTTTTTGCAAATTAACCTTCAGACTTCCAAACTTCCATACTTCACGACTTCCCAACCTTCAACTTACAACCCCACACCATGTTCCTCAACTATCTCAAAATTGCCTTTAGAAATTTCAAGAAGCACCGGATGACATTCGGAATCAATCTTCTGGGACTTACTTTAGGGCTTACTACTGTGATTTTGATCATGATGTGGGTCAAAGATGAAATAGGTATAAACAGGTATCATGCACTTGGGGAAAGGATTTATGCCGTTTTCACTAATCATGATAACTCCTCGGGTATTGTGACCATAGGGATAACACCCGCTGAAATGGCAGCAGCGATGCGGGAAGAACTGGCCCAAGTGGAAATTGCTGCTGCTTATTCTCCTTTTATTGAAGGGGTTTCTTTTGACCATGGTGGGGAAATACAAATTGCGGATGGCTTGTTTGTAGATCAGGAATACTTGGATATGTTCAGTATAGTGTTTCTGGAAGGGGACAAAAATCAAGCTTTGAAAGATATCCATGCTATAGCACTATCAGAATCTACAGCAAAAAGGATTTTTGGGTCTGCAAAAGAGGCCTTGGGGAAATCTCTCAAATGGTCGGTATTTGAATTTGAAAACGACGTCCTGGTAAGTGGTGTTTATAAGGATTTTGGACCAAAAGATGTAGATAAGCCAGAATTTTTGATGTCATTTCCCTATTTCAAAAAGATGCTTGGAGATGGTGCTCATTGGGATAATTTCAATGCAGGTACATTTTTGTTGCTAAGAGAAGGAACAGACGTTGATGCTTTTAATTCACAGATCAAAGACTTTATCAAAGACAAAAAAGCCGAAAGTAATGTAACACCTTTTGTGCAGGCATTCGAAGACACCTACTTGTATGGAACCTTTGAAGATGGAAAAGTGGTAGGCGGAAGGATCAATTATGTCTGGATTTTTTCGGCGATAGCTTTCTTTATCTTGATGATTGCATGCATTAATTTTATGAACCTGACCACGGCCCGGACCATGAATAGGATCAAAGAAATCGGTGTCAAAAAATCTATGGGCGCAAGCCGCGGCGGTTTGTTCAGTCAATTCATGGTCGAAACCTTGCTGCTCAGTTTTTTGGCAATGATTACCGCATTGGTTTTAGCCAAATTATTGCAGCCGTTTTTCAATCAGGTATCCATGAAAACACTGGCACTGGATTTCAATGTTGGATTGATACTCTTGCTGATTTGTGTTTGGATTTTGACTGCTTTGATGGCAGGGATCTACCCATCTCTATATTTATCTAAGTTTAAGCCAATTCAGATACTTAAAAGTAATGTTAAAGGAAGTTTTGGAGAACTTTTGGCGAGAAAAGGCCTGGTTATTTTCCAGTTTTCCATTTCCCTTTTATTGATTATAGGGATTGTGGTGATTGGAAAACAGATGTCTTTTGTTCAAAATAAAAATCTTGGATATAACCAATCCAACTTGCTTCAGATAAGTTCTTCCTCACTTTCGGATATCCAATTAGAATATTTTTTAAATCAGGTGAAGGGATTACCGGTTGTTGAAAATGCATCAAGCATAGGTCACCCACTGATAGGATTGATGAGTTCAACCATAGGACTGCAATGGGAGGGAAAAAGTCCTGATGAACAGGTCAAATTTGAGAACATCAGTGTAAATATGGATTTGATCGAAACTATGGAATTTGAGATTCTGGAGGGAAGGTCATTTGCCAGAGAATTTGGAGATGAAAAAAGTAAGATAATTCTTAATGAAGAGGCGGTAGAGGTGATCGGACTGGAAAAACCAATCGGTGCTGTGGTCAATCTTTGGGGAAATGATATGGAAGTGATTGGGGTTTTAAAAAACTTTCATTTTGAATCGCTGAAAGAAACTGTAAAACCTGCATTTTTAAAGTATGACGATTCGTTTATGCAAAAAATCATACTAAGAATAAAAAGTGATAATCAAGAGAAAGCTATTGCTTCTATTTCGGATTTATATGAGGGCCTTTTTGCCCAAAAGATGGATTACAACTTTATGGATGAAGATTTTCAGACCCTATATATTCAGGAGCAGCGTGTTTCCAAGCTTGCTAAATATTTTGGGGTGGTGGCGGTTTTCCTTTCATGTTTAGGCTTGTTTGGCTTGGCCGCCTTCACCGTCGAAAATCGGAAGAAAGAAATCGGTATTAGGAAAGTCTTGGGCGCTTCAATCAATACCATTCTATATATGATTATAAAGGACTTTGTTTTGCTTGTTCTGATTTCTGTTTTGGCTATGATTCCCTTGGCCTGGTATCTTTCCAATTCTTGGCTTCAGGATTATGCCTATAAAACGAACCTCAGCTGGTGGATTTTTGCCGGTGCTGCCGCAATGGTTCTCATAATTGCTTTGATTACAGTCAGTTTTCAGGCTTTGAAAGCAGCAAATAATAATCCGATCAATTCCTTAAGTTCTGAATGATTTGTTGAAGTTATTTTGCTGAATAGATCCTATTCTCCTACTTAGTATTGAATCCTTTGGTAAATGTTACCCTCGTATTAGTGATTTTCTCTAAGTCCAAAGAATAAAAACTGCACTGAACCTCCTTTGGTCAGGATCAGATTTCCAAAGATCAATTCGACCGCATTCGGACGTTTTTGTCCGTAAATTTCAGTTTAATTTTACGGAAAGCTTCATTTTTAGTAGAAATATGCGGTTTTGGCATGGCATGAATCTGGTTTTACCCTATTTGAATAAGCCTATTATTTCGGTGCTTGGGTTTTTCTTTACTAAAATGAATCATCAATCATGCTCAAAAATTACTTTAAAATTGCTTGGCGCTCATTGACCCGAAGTAAATGGATCGGTGTCATCAATATCATGGGATTGACCATTGGGGTCACAGCTGCCTTATTGATTTTTGTTGTGGTACAATATGAAATGAGTTATGATAAGTTTCTAAGTAATTACAATCATATTTACAGAATAGTAACGCAAGACCATTATGATACGGCCACAGACTACACTCCGGGAGTAGCCAATCCTTTTCCTGATGCCTTGCGGGAAGAACCTTTGAGTTTTGAGCTTGTGGTTCCGGTTGTGTCACATTTCTCGGTACAGGTGAATGTATTGAAAGGAGACGGATACGAATTTGATAAGCATAAATCTGAAAACTTTTTTTCCTCCACTTCTGATTATGCTGCCCTTTTTGATCTTGAGTTTTTGGTAGGCAATGCATCTGTATTGGACATGCCAGACCATGCAGTACTGACCAAATCTGAAGCGGAAAAGTTTTTTGGAAATTGGGAAAATGCTCAGGGTAAAACCCTGCAATTGACCAATGGAGTTGAATTATTGGTAGGTGCAATAGTCAAAGATATCCCGGAAAACAGCAACTTTGGTTTTAACTTAATGTCTTCTTTCGAAACCATTCGATCCCATCAGGATGCGTTTGGATATGATTTGGAAGAGTGGGGGAGTACAGGGAGTAATTTTCAGGTATATGTAAAGACCATCCCAAATAGTGATTTGGCTAAAGAAAAGACTCAATTAGCGGATTTCTCCAAAAAGCATTTCGAAGGCAGAAGCGTTTCCACTAAATCCCATCACCTGCAGCCATTGGGTGATATCCACTTTAACCTCTTCTATGAACCCCTGACAGGAAGAGTGGTCAGGCAATCGACAATCAAGACTTTGATGCTTGTTGGTATTTTTATCCTTATCATGGCGTCCATTAATTTTGTAAATATAAGCACTTCACAAGCCATTGGCAGAAGTAAGGAAATAGCGGTGAGGAAAGTAATGGGTGGATCCAAAGTACAAATTGGTCTACAATCTTTTGGTGAAACGTTTCTTACTGTTCTGCTGGCTTCTTTTTTCTCTTTTCTACTAGCCAACTTTCTGTTGCCATTTTTGGATAAAATTGCAGATGTCCCAGCTACTATAAGCCTGTTTCAATGGCCAATCATAGCGTTTATTTTTTTATTGATAGGTTTACTGACTTTGTTTTCAGGTTTTTACCCTGCGATGATTGTTTCCAGATACCAACCAGTCAAAGCATTGAAAAATAAATTTCAAAGTGCTGATATCGGAGGTATTTCTATCCGTAGGGGTTTGGTTATCCTTCAGTTTACCATTGCACAAGTCTTAATGATAGGCACTTTAATTGCCATCAAGCAGATGAATCTTATCCAAAATATGGATTTGGGATTCAATAAAGATGCTGTCTATTATATCCAGGTTCCTTCAGACAACAGAAATACTGAAACACGCATAGATGGATTTAAGGAAGAATTGCTGAGAATCCCCGGAATTATCGGAGCAAGTCTTGCTTCTGACGTGCCCTCTTCCGGCAGCAATTCGGCAACCAATTTCTATTTTGATAATAGAAATGAAGACATCATCTTTCCGGCATATTTGAAATTTGCTGATGAAGCATATTTTGATTTGTTTGAAATGGAGTTTGTGGCGGGACAGGCTTATGCAAAAAGTGATTCCGTCCGAAATGTTGTGATCAATGAAACCATGGCCAAAAAGCTCCTTATACCATCACCGGAAGAGGCGATTGGAAAAAATATCCGTTTAGGTGCCGGTGAATGGGTACCTGTAAGTGGTGTAGTTAAAGATTTTACTGTCAATTCACTTCGTGAGGAAATTAAGCAGTTGGTGATTACTTCCCAGAAAAGCAGGTACTCATTGGTGGCAGTTAAGTTGGAAGGGGGGACCCATGCTTCCACATTAACTGACATACAGGGTCAATTTGAAAAAATTTATCCAGAGCAAATCTATTCGGCAGAATTTTTAGATGAATCCATTGCTGCATTTTATGAAAATGAGCAAAAATTGGCAATAGTATATAAAATATTTGCCTTACTGGCAATATTGATTTCCTGCATTGGCTTGTATGGTTTGGTTTCTTTTATGGTAGGCCAAAAAGTGAAGGAAATAGGTATCCGCAAAGTTTTGGGCGCCACCGTTTCTCAGATTACGGTAATGATCTCCAAAGAGTTTATTTTCATGGTATTGCTGGCTTTTACTGTTGCAATTCCTTTGGCATACTATATGGTCCGGGAATGGTTGGCCTCATTTGCTTATAGAACACCTATTTCAATAAGTTTATTTGTAATGGTTCTATTGCTCTCCTTACTGATAACGGCATTTACAGTGGGTTCTAAGGCCATCCGAGCAGCCATTGCCAATCCGGTGAACAGTTTAACGAATGAATAAGTGATCGGAAAGTAGAATTGTGTATTCGTGAAGATCTACTTTCTGAAATGTCGAAAAAAATTAAGGCGTCGGAAAATTAT
>CAZLJT010000134.1:3820-9918 GCA_964559905.1 uncultured Aquiflexum sp. | reverse complement strand
TTCTGTGGAGAAAATCAAGTAAGGACTTATGGGAATTCAAATCCCAAAGTCAAGGTATATATGAAGTTCACTATGAGTATTATTGTAACAAAATGGATGCCGGCGGATGTTGGTCTGACGACAGGCAGCTTTACCTTAATTTCAGCAATTTCATCTTTGAAGTCCAAGAAAGAAAAAGTGAAAAGATCCAAATCCGAGTTGAATTAGAAAAAAACTGCTTGGTAGCGACATCCCTACCAGGGCGATCAGAGCATTTCTGGGAGGCCGAAAATTTCCAGCATTTGATGGATAGTCCGTTTTTAGCCAGTCTGGATTTGAAACATACTATTTATAAAGTAGACCATTCCACTTTTCATCTTTGGATAAACGGCCAAATCCATTTTGAGCTAGCTGATGTAATATCCGCATTTAAAGCTTTCACAAAAAAGCAAATAGAGGCGTTTGGTGATTTCACAAGTAGCGATTATCATTTTATCATTCAACTACTTCCTTACAGACACTATCATGGAGTTGAACATCGGGATTCGACAGTCATCACATTTGGTCCAGCTGAAAGCTTGAAAGACAAAAACCAAATGGATGAATTAGTTGGTGTGAGTTCCCATGAACTTTACCATTATTGGAATGTCTGCAGGATCCGACCTAAGGAATTAGCAACTTATAATTTAGCAGAAGAAACTTATTTGGATACCGGACTGATATTGGAAGGAGTTACCACCTATATGGGTGACCTTTATTTAATGAAATCTAAGTATTTTTCTTTGGAGGATTATTTGGTGATTTTACAAAAACAAATTCAAAAAGAATGTGATAATTTTGGTTGGCAAAATCAAACCATAATTGAATCAAGCTTTGATCTTTGGCTGGACGGGTATAAAAGTGGAATCCCTGACAAAAAAGTAAGCATATATACCAGAGGTGCTTTGATCTGCCTTTGTTTGGATCTGATGTTATTGGATGAAAACACCTCACTATCAGCCGTAATGTCGGAGATGTGGCTAGGTTTCGGTAAAACAGGAAAAGGTTATACTTTCAGCGATTTTGAAAATTTGGTGTCTGAGAAATTTAAAGATTCGGACAGAATCAGGTTTTTTTTCAATGATCATATATATGGCAAGAAAGACATTTTGAAGCATATCACCTCACTGCTTTCCAGTGTTGGAATAAGTATCTCCAAAGAATTCAAAAATGGTCCCCTACTCCATCAATATGGAATCCGTACGGATTCCAATAATACAATCAGCCAAATCCATCCAGAAGCTGAGGCGTATTATAAACTTATGCTGGGTGACAAATTAATCGAATTAAATGGTAAAAAATTTACCAATAATCATAAAGAAATATCTGGTCAAGTAGAACTCGTGGCCGAGCGTTTTGGTAGGAAAATAAAAGCCAGTATCAGCGATAATAAACAAAGGAAATTTTTCCCTGAGTTGGAATTGAAGATTTTTGAAATCAATGAAAAAACAAGGTTATGGATGAATTAAAAAAAAAGGCTCACCGTCAACAGGGAGCCTTTTTTTATTGCAGAATTTATTTCAAATCTTCTTCAGAAACAGCAACATTGAATTCCAATTTTTCAACCTTGGCTTCCAAAGGAACGGGTATCATGGGAGATTTTAGTGTGGACATCATAGGGTATTGAATGCCTTTAATATCCTGATATTCCGAATAGAATATTTCTCCGGCATCCGTACTTTCGCTCTTTATTTTTAAACCTGAATTTACCGCGTAATAGTTTATTTGTTTTCCACCAGTAGGATTGGAAATGATGACTTTATAGGCATTTTGACCCTCTATATCATTTATACCATCAAGTGTTATAGTGTAACCTAAGTCCTCATAGTGCAATTCAGGAAATATAAACATATTCATTTTTGCGGCTTCATATTGAACATCTGAAAGTTCCTGTGTCTGACCTCCTGCTGTAACTGTAGCTTTTCCACCTTTTATAAGCGTATGTATAGCGACATTTCCCATGGCCATTATTTTATTAGAGAAAGCTTGCACATTTTCATCGTATACATAATTAATGTTCAATTTTGCTCCCGGAATTTCCGCAACAGACTCCATTTTTGATGATTTGATAGCCTTTACTTTTTCGGCACCTCCAATAGCTTGAATATAGTCTGCTATGACCTTTTCAGCGGTGATTTCAGAGTTCATGGCAATTTGCGCTTCAGGATCACCTGCATTGGTAAATCTTTTTACTTCCCCAAATGCCATCAAGCCTTCCTGAATTTCCGATCCGTTACCTACAACAGTGATATACATGTTGTCAGGTTTCAAAAGTTTTTTGGCAGAAGCATTTACTTGTTCTACCGTGAGATCATTTAACCTCTGAAGGTATGTACTGTAATAATCTGACGGCAAATTGTACCTTTCCAAGTTTATTGCGAAGTTTGCAATAGTTGCAGGACTCTCCAATGATCTTGCAAAAGAGCCACTTAGAGCAGATTTAGCCCCCTTCAATTCATCCTCTTTGACACCATTTTCCTTTAGATTTCTGATTTCATAGATGATTTCATTAATTGCTGAATCTGTAGCTGATCCCCTTACACTCGAACCGGCATAGAATCTGGCAACCAGATCATCAGAACCGAAATTTGCAGAAGCACCGTAAGTCCAGCCTTTATCTTCTCTTAAATTTTGAAGAAGTCGTCCGGCAAATCCGCCTCCTAATACGTATCCAAGAATTCTACTTTGAAGATAATCCTCGGAAGTCAGGAAATTATCCAAAGGATAAGTCACTTCAATTACAGATTGCTGGGAAGCTGATCGGTCTACTAATGCTACTATATTTTTCTCTGGAGCCTTTGGCTTTTCAAAAGAATGTGACGGAACTCCGGCACCTTCCCATCCTGCAAAATACTTTTCCACTAATGTTTTGGCCGTTGGCAAATCCATATCTCCAACAATTGCCAGATAGGCAATATTTGGCTTGAAATACGTCTTATAGTAGGATTTGATATCCTCAACTGTGACATTATCTACAGTGTTTTCTGTCTCTACTTCTCCGTAGGGATGGTTATTCCCAAAGACCAATTTAGAAGTCAATATAGATGAAATGGAATTCGGATCATTTTTGGCAAGCGCAAGACCCGATTTGGTTTGGGTTTTTAGCTTTACTAATTCCTCTTCCGGGAAAACAGGATTGAACAACACATCTGCCATCAATTCCATGACTTTTTCCTGATGTTTTGTTAAAGTAGATCCTGAAATCGATGTCGAACTACCTGAAATTCGGGCTCCAAGAAAATCCACCTCTTCATTAAACTCATCTTTGGACCTGTTTTTGGTACCTGCTGTCATCATGTTACCTACGAAACCAAGCATTCCGGATTTTTCTCCTTCCAAAATCGGATCTCTATCCAAAATCAACGTATAGGTAACCCTCGGGAGTTTTTCGTTTTGGATTAAAAAGACTTTTAATCCGTTGCCCAAAGTAAATGATTGCGCATCCCCAAATCTGATTTCCGGTGCAGGACCAGGTTCTGGCAATTGGGTACGATCCACCTGGGCCAATACCGTTGATGCCAAGAAGAAAATAAATATGTATGATATGATCTTTTTCATTTGATTATATTAGGGATTAAAAATTATTCACTTGTCTGGGCTGATTTTGGAAGATATTTCAATACAACCCTACTATCCTTTTTGAGATATTCTTTAGCAACTCTTTGGATATCCTCAGGTTTCACTTTTCTGAACTGTTCCAATTGCAAATTGATATAATCAGTCCCTCCATTAAAAACATGGGCCTGCGCTAAATCCAAGGAAATGTTTGCTACAGAACCCAGGTTGTTTACCAATTGGGTTTCTTTGATATTGAGTAATTTTTCAAACTCCTTGGTATCAATACCATTTTGTTGAACCTGCACCAGAACTTCATCTATGGCTTCATTCAGCTCGTCAATATCGACACCCATATTGGCGATAGCCAGTATTATAAACATGCCTCCATCTTCCAGATCATTAGGGAAAGCTGCGGCTTGTACAGCCTTTTGACTTTTATCCACTAATTCCCGGTACATCAAAGAACTCTTTCCTGAAAGTAAATAGGTGCTCAATAGATTTAATGCATAGGTATCAGGATGTCCCAATTTTGGAATCTGGTAGCCTTGAAAAATCGCCGGAAGCTGAATATTGTCATAAACAATATCCTTAACCTCTGAAGTCAATTTTTGAATCTCAATATCAGGCCTAGGGATTGGTTTAAGGCTTCTTGGTATTTCAGAAAAATATTTTCTGACCAAACTTTCCGTAACCTCGTAATTTATGTCACCTGCAACAACCAATGTGGCATTGTTGGGAACATAGAAAGTATCATAAAAATCTTTAAAATCTGCCAATGTGGCCTGGTTTAAATGTTCAGCAGAACCAATGATGGGTGACTGATAAGGATGATTTGGGAAAAGTCTCATGGGCATTTCTTTTCTGAAAGACATGTATGGCTGTTCCTCCATGACCTCTTTCATTTCTTGCTTGATCACTTCTCTTTGTGTATCTACACCGATTTGGTCAATTTTTGCATGGAGCATCCTTTCAGACTCTAGGTACAAAGCCAATTCCAGTTGATTGGAAGGTAAAATCTCATAATAGAAGGTGAAATCAAGACTTGTACCTGCATTGAGCGTTCCCCCAGAAGATTGCACTATTTGGGCAAATTGACCCCTATCGATATTGTCTGAACCTTCAAACATCAGGTGCTCAAAAAAATGTGCATAACCGGTCTTTTCAGGATTTTCATTTTTACTGCCAACATGATAAAATACAGTATTGGCAATGATAGGCGTACTATTATCCTGATGCATAATTACATGCAGGCCATTGTCCAAAGTGAATTCTTTGAACTCAATTTTATTTTGGGCCAGGGCTGAGAGTGCCAAAAAACTCCCTACTAAAAGTAACAAGATTGATTTTTTCATAATCATTGGTTTTAATTTGTTCACAAGTATAGTACTGATGAATAATAATTTTGTTCAGACAAATTGTTTAATTGCGTATTTTAAATGTTGAATGAAGATTATTTTAATAAACGATGGAAAAATATAACTATAAGGATTTACAAACAAATAATATAACTAATTTTTCATTTTAAAAATAAGTTGAGGAAATCCAATTCATCATAAAGTAATGGGAAACAAATCTTTATCAACTTAAAAAATCTTTTTAACAGGTTAGGAATGAGTTGTCAGCAACGGTAATATCCAATGATCACTGATTTTCAAAGCAAACATATCATCAAAAAGAAAATAAAAAAGTTGGCCAAAATTCAATAAGATCTCTCTTCCTGTTCTTCTTTTTTGCTTTCCTCTTTGCGCTGAAAATATAGTCCAACTGTCAAAGCAATTATTGCCCTGACATATAATGTAGCCCCACCCAGTTTTACCAACCATTGATCAATGGTAATTTTAAAAATGAAAATCTCCAGTATGAAATCTACCATGTTGATCGCAAAGAAAAAAAGTAAAGCTTTGATGACGAGTTTTTTACCTGAGATGATCATATGGGCTATTGTTGTTTGGCCATATAAACTAGCAAATAATTCAAAGAATTACAAATAATTGAAAAGAGCTTTCATTGATTTGCAGAATTAATGCAGTAAGAATCTCCATATCCCAAGATAAAATCACACTAATACTTCTTGAAATTTATAAAAAATAAGCCCCAAAAATATATTTAAAGGGCTTTTTCCAACAATCACATACAGAAATAATTGTTTTAAGGATTCAATCTTGCCAATATCTCTTTGGCCTCATGCCATTTTAACCTTGGACCAAACTGACTGACAATTTTAGAACTAGCCATAGATGCCAACTTACCGCTTGAGGCATAATTATGACCATTGGTGATCCCATACATAAATGCACCTGCAAACATATCTCCTGCACCATTGCTATCAATCGCAGTAGTTTTATAAGGTTCTATATCTATAAATGTATCCCCATCAAAAATCATCGCTCCGTTTTTCCCTTGGGTAATGATAAAATGTTTGGCTGCTTTTTTAAGCTCTTCTCTAGCATCCAGTAGGCTATCTTTACCTGTGAACAACATTGCTTCTTCCTCATTGGCAAAAAGCAAATCCACACTTGGTC
>CAZLJT010000134.1:0-3794 GCA_964559905.1 uncultured Aquiflexum sp. | reverse complement strand
TTCAAAATTGGCCTTGAAATATTTCACCATA
Organism: uncultured Aquiflexum sp.; assembly: GCA_964559905.1. Taxonomy (GTDB): domain Bacteria; phylum Bacteroidota; class Bacteroidia; order Cytophagales; family Cyclobacteriaceae; genus Aquiflexum. The sequence goes on along the minus strand of CAZLJT010000134.1, from coordinate 3,763 downwards.
GCAGGGTCTGAAAATGTCAGGGCAACCTTTGTACCTGCAGATTCTGCTACCTTTTTGGCGTACATCATCGCTTCTTTTCCATTAGGAGAGGTCACCAAATAACCCTCAATAAACAAATATTTGGAGTCTTTAATGGCTGCCTCATTCACATCTTCCACAGAAAAATTCTGGGTAATACCCAAGAAGGTATTCATGGTCCTTTCCGAATCATCAGTTACCATTACCAGACATTTACCTGTGATTCCGTCTTCCAATCTTTCCGGATCCAGATTATTGCCCACACCTGAATCTTTCATATCCTGAACAAAAAAATGCCCCAATTCATCATTGGCTACTTTACAACAGTAATAGGAATTCCCGCCAAATTGGCTGACTGCAATCACAGTATTTGCTGCTGAACCACCACATTGTTTTTTAGCTTCAGAGGTATTTATAACCTCCATTAGAGCATTCTGTCTTTCTTCATCTACCAAAGTCATCAGTCCCTTTTCGACTTTATTATCCCAGAAAAACTGATCAGTCACTTTAAATTCAATATCTACCAAGGCATTGCCTATTCCAGTTACGTCGTACTTTTTCATTTTAGATTTTAGATATAAGATTTTAGATTTTTAGTCTGACCCCTAGTTTTAGATTGAAACTCAAAAATCAGTCTTTTCATTATATAGTTTAAACATTTTTAATATGGTATCAATCAAACATCTTATGCCTTTCAAAAGGCTTAGTCCTGTCAAATAGATACCTGTAGGTATGGTGGGTTTTGTAAATAGTAGCCAACAATTGTTCACATACCCTCATCATCTTTGGGTTGAAATCTCCTATCCAATTCATTTCAATCGTTTCGTAGGAAAACCCTGCTGTACTGGCAAGGTCTTTATTGTATTGTAAGATCATGGCGCTTTCAACGCCTTTACCCTGTAAGTCCGGAATGACTCCGAATACCAAGCCCAACATTTTATTGGGAGGGTTAAAGGTTTTATGCCACAGAAATTTCAGTTTGCCAATGAAATCCATTTTCCCGTTGACATATTTAAAAATCTGATTGATCTCAGGAATATTGATAAAAAACGAGACCGGTTCACCCTTATAAAAACCAAAATAAATAAGTCTTGGATCCAAAATAGGCTTCATTTTAGCAAACATCAATTTGGTTTCTTTTAGGGTCAAGGACTTCCCCATATGCCTTGCCCAGGCCTTATTATAAACTTCCATAAAATATTCCGGAGCCTTTTCCGAAAGCTCTTTACCTTTCATATATCGAAAGTTATAATCTTTATCTGCCATTATCCGATTGGCACGTTCAATCATTTTTGGATCAAAACCTACCCCTTTTACAGGTCGCATATAGGTATATTGCTTGAAATAAAGTTGAAAGCCATATGATTCGAAAAAATCCTGATAATACTTGAAATTCCATGGCATATTATAATTTGGTTCAGAAAATCCATCCACTAATAGCCCCCACCATTTATCCCTTTCTCCAAAGTTAACCGGACCATCCATGGCTTCCATTCCCTGCTCTATGAGCCAATTTTTTGCGGTATCAAATAATAGAAAAGCAGCAGACTTGTCTTGAATACATTCAAAAAAACCCATTCCTCCTGTAGGTTGTTTTTCTTTCCATTTGGGATGCAAAAAAGCTGCAATCCTTCCAATTGTTTCCCCTTTTTCATTTTTCAGCAACCATCTTTTCGCTTTTCCGCCCTGTCGGAATAATTTGTTGGTTTCGGGGTGAAAAATACTCTCAATATCTTTATCAATCGGCCTGATCCAGTTTTTTTCATTCCGGTAAAGTCTCACTGCCATTTCCAAAAATTCCTTTTCTTCAGCTGGATTATTTACTTCCAGTATTTCCATTCTTATTGTTGTTTTTTTAAAAGGCTAAAAATAGGGAGATTACTTTATTGAACAAAGAATTTAACACAATGCACCAAATTGAGCCGGTCAAAGTCAAATTTGAAAAGACATTACTTTTTTGGTGCCAAATTTGGATAATCCGTAATTATCCCATCTACACCCATTTCTAATAATTTCTCCATTTGTGCCGCAGTATTAACAGTCCAAGGGATGACTTTCATGCCTTTTTTATGAAGTTGTTCCACAGTCTCTTTGGTCAAAGCAATAAAATAAGGCGAATAAATCCGAGGTTGAAATCCCAACTCCGAAAGTTGTTCTGCCGGTTTGGAAGCTGTTTCCACCAACATGGCCAAGGTCACTTGCGGATAAGCCTGATGCATGTACTGCAAAACCCTGAAATCAAAGGATTGTATATTGACACGGCTCCAATCGAGCTTTTCATCAATCAGTCTATAAACAAGGTCGGAAAACTCTTTGGGGGCAGGGTGGAAAATTCCGTCTCCATCAGGACTGCTTTTGATCTCAATATTGTAATTGGGCTTGGGCAAGCCCATATCGGACACATACTTTTCCACGACATCAATCAAATCTGAAAGTCTTGGCTTGGTTACATGAAATTTAACCTGTTGGGGAAACCCCGAATGGAACTTTGTGCCACAGTCATACAAAAGTACCTCATCAAATGTCAATTGGTAAATATTATGTGATTTGTCACCGGATGATATTTCAGCCCTTTCAGGAGTTAAGCAGATCACCGGATTCATGTAGGGTTCATGCGAAACTACTACCTGACCGTCCTTGGTCACCGCAAGATCCAATTCCAAGGAAGTAACTCCAAGATCCAAAGCCTTGATCATGGCAGGAATAGTATTTTCCGGCATCAATCCCCTTGAGCCTCTGTGCCCTTGAAGGTCATAAGAAAATTGGGCGTTGACAGTCGACAAATTGATAATGGTTATAAAAATGATTAAAACTGATTTTTTCATTTTCTTTTTACTGGAAAATTAAATCAATACAGGATCAAAGCCAAAATTCAGATGTTATGATATCAATAATTTTTTATTTGTGGACACAATGTCTCACAACTGTAATGAAAACAAACTGATTTTAGCCTATCCTCACTTCCAATGCATGCCAACTTTTGCCTGATCGTGGCTGTGGTGGGGCATCGGTCATCTGACATTGATCGCAAACAACAACGGAGATTAGGCCAATTGAATCTTTAAGGATAATAAAGTAAATCAAACTACCTCGCCATAAAGATCAAATTCTGTGGCTTCGTGGATTTTTACCTGAACGAAATCCCCAACTCTGCAATAGAACTTTGAAGCATCGATCAATACCTCATTATCTACTTCCACAGAATCAAACTCAGTCCTTCCCACAAAAAAGCCATTCTCTCTTTTGTCAATTAATACCTTGAATTCCTTACCCACTCTTTGTTGGTTGATGTCATAGGAAATTTGCTCCTGAATTTCCATAAGGTAATTGGCCCTTTCATGTTTTACTTCAGCAGGGATAATGTCTTCCAAAGAATGTGCATGGGTGTTTTCTTCATGTGAATAAGTAAATACACCCAACCGCTCAAATTTCATCCTTTCCACAAAATCCACCATTTCCTGAAACTCGGCTTCTCCTTCACCCGGATGACCTGCAATCAAAGTAGTCCTGATGGCAATCTCAGGAATCAGATCTCTAATGGAATGGATCAGTTCCTCTTGCTTCTCCCGTGTTGTCCCTCTTCTCATGGTTTTCAAAACCGAAGTAGAACCATGCTGTAAGGGGATATCCAGGTAATTGCAGATATTTGATCTCTCTTTCATTGCTTCGATCACATCCATAGGAAATCCCGTAGGATAGGCATAATGCAACCTGATCCATTCAATTCCTTCCACATCAGAAAGAT
>CAZLJT010000133.1:0-9963 GCA_964559905.1 uncultured Aquiflexum sp. | reverse complement strand
GGATTTTCTCTTAATGATAATACATGGTTCTATAAACGAGTTTACGAATAAATAAAACAGAATATGAAAGTAAAACACACACTTGTAGGGTTCTTTATGCTAGCCCTTGTCGGAATGGCACAGGCGCAGGATGGTTGGAATTGGCCCGCTGATGAAGAGCTAGAAGCAAAAGCTAGGGAATACAATGCCTCCTATGTGGACTATATGAAATCTGACCAGTTTGTAGAGGCAACCAAACCTTTACATTGGCTCTTGGCCAATACTCCTGATTTGAACGAATCTATTTATATTAATGGAGTTACTGTATACCATGGTGCTGCAGGGGTGGCCACGGATGCGGCAAAGAAAAAGCAATATCAGGATTCTGTCATCACCGTTTTTGAGATGAGAAGGACTAATTTTGATAATGAAACCAAATGGATTGAAAATAAAGCATATTACAGCTATAATTATTACAAAGCTGATAAAAATAAAGTAGGTGACGCCCTGGCCACATTTGACAGAGTGGTTGAATTGAATGGTAATTTCAATACCATCAATTTGGTGGCAGCTTATTTTGATTTGGTATATAGGCATAATGCCTATAATAAAGCTTTTACCAAAGAGCAACTGTTGGAACGCTATGAAAAATTAAATGCTTTACTGGCTGAAGCAGAGGCGGAAGGTAAGGATGTCTCAGCGCCAAAGCAGACTCTGGAACAATTGGTTGTTGCCATGGAATTGATTGATTGTGAATTCATTGAAAGTACCTTAAGTCCGAAATTGATGGCTGATCCTACCAATATGGTATTGGCACAGCAGATTTTCAAGTATTCCATCCAATACAAGTGTACCTCTTCTCCTACATTCCTGACAGTTTTGGAATTGATAGACTCGGATAACCCTACTTTCTCCACTTCTCAGGTCAGAGCAATGAGGTATATGCAAAATAGAGAGTATGAAAAAGCTTTACCTGTCCTGGAAAAAGCTTTGACTCTGGCAGAAAACAATACGCAAAAAGCAGAAGTGTATTTTGATTTGGCTAAAATACATGCGCAGTCAGGAAGAAAATCAACTGCAAGATCTTCTGCACTTGAAGCGGGGAAAGTTGATCCTGAAAAAGCGAAAGATGCATGGGAGTTGATTGCTCAACTTTATATGGGTTCTTATAATGATTGCAAAAAAGGTATCAGTAGGGTAGAAGATCAAGCTGTTTTCATAGCAGCTTACAATGCTTACCAAAGAGCAGGAGACAGCAAAGGTATGGCTGAGGCACGTGCAAGATTTCCTTCCAAAGAGGAATTGTTTACCGAAAGCAGACAGCCTGGTGAAACTTTAACCTTAAATTGTTGGATAGGCGAAACAGTAACATTGGCAACAAGAGATTAAATTCTGTAAATTATACACAAAAAGGCAGTATGAAAGACTGCCTTTTTGTGTTATTAATAGGTTTGTATTTCTTTTGATATCTTTGGGGCTATGAAATGGATTTCTGTACCCTTATTGTTTTTTTGTTTTAACCCTTTGTTGTTTTCTTCCTGTGGGGAAGAGGTAGATACTGCTTTATTGGATGGTTATCTGGGGCCAACGAGTATAGCCTATGATATTGAATTGTATCACAGTGATTCTGCTATTATTCGGACTGTATTAAAAGCTAAAAAACAACTGGAATATGAAGACGGTAATATTGAATTTCCTTTAGGTATTGAAATTACATTTTTCGATAAAGAAGGAAATATCAGTACTACTATGCGTGCTGACAAGGGATATTTTGAAAGAAAAAACAATATTTATAGAGGAGAAGGAGACGTGAGAGTAAACAATTTAGAGAAAGAGCAAAAACTTTCCTCAGAAGAGCTTTTTTGGAATCCAAATTCCAAAAAGATTTATACGGAGAAGTTTGTGACTGTTCAGGAAAAAGAAACTCTTTTTAATGGAACAGGCATGGAAGCTGATGAAGGATTCAATGAATATAAACTCTTTAAAGTAACCAACAGCCGGACTCTATTGCCGGGGGAGGGAATGTAAATGAAACTTACTGATATCATTTTATTGTCACTTTCTGCAGCATTGGTGATAGTAGGGACCCACCTTACTATTACCTTGGGGCTGACTGCATCATACCCGGTATTTATGTTTGCAGTGGCACTTCTATTCTGGTATAGGTATAGGAAAAATAGTCAATTGTTGAATGGGAGTAGTGACTCAAATGAAAAAACAAAAAAAGGTAAATTAAAGGGAAGGAAATAATGGAATCACAATACCTCATCTATGTCGTTATCACCCTGCTTTTTTCCGCTTTTTTTTCAGGAATAGAAATAGCATACGTCTCTGCCAACAAACTACATATTGAGCTTCAAAATAAGCAGGGACTACTTTCAGGAAGAATTTTATCCGGTTTTCTTCAGCGCCCAGGTCAATTTATTGGCACAACCTTGATTGGCAATACCATTGCTTTGGTATTGTATGGTATATTTATGACCAATCTTTTGGAACCTTGGATAAGGGGCTGGATTCCGGTCGGATTTGAAAATCAGGTTTTGATCTTGGTCATCCAAACAGTAATCTCAACCATGTTGGTTTTAATTACTGCCGAGTTTCTTCCAAAAAGCATTTTTATGCTCAATCCGAATAGTTTGTTATCTGTTTTTTCCGTGCCTTTTCAGATTATTTACATAATCATGTTTCCTATAGTTTGGTTGGTTGTGGGGCTATCCAGATTCTTTATTGTCAATATTTTGAGATTGGATTACAATGAGGATAAACCGGTATTTAAAGTGACTGATCTGAACAGTTTTATACAAAACAACCTGCGTCATAGCGGAAGTGATGTAAAAGTAGATATGGACACCAAGATTTTTGATAATGCAGTGGAATTCAAAACTATCAGGGTAAGGGAATGTATGGTCCCCAGGACAGATATTGCTGCCGTGGATATTGAAGATACGATGGAAGATCTAAAAGAGGTTTTTGCTGAAAGCGGGCACTCCAAGATCATTGTTTTCAAAGATTCAATAGATGATGTGATTGGTTATTGCCATCAATTGGAGTTGTTCAAAAAACCCAAAAATATTGCAGATATTCTCACACCGATAATTATAGTCCCTGAGTCTGCTTTGGCAAATGAATTACTTATACAGTTTATAAAGGAAAGAAAAAGTCTTGCATTAGTAGTGGATGAATTTGGAGGGACAAGCGGGATTGTCAGCATGGAAGATATCATTGAAGAAATCTTTGGGGAAATTCAGGATGAGTATGACAGTGATGATCTGATTGAACAAAAATTGTCAGAAAATGAATATTTACTCAGTGCCAGACATGAAATCGATTATTTAAATGAAAAATATGGATGGAAAATTCCATATGGAGATTTTGAAACTTTAGCAGGATTTATTCTTTCATTAAGAGAGGATATTCCTCAAAAAGGGGAGTCTATTACCTATGAGGCCTATACTTTCGTTGTAGTTTCAAAACAAGAGCATCGATTGGAAACACTCAAAATCAAAATTCATCATGGTTCTGATAACTTCAATTAATTTATTGACAAAGATTATATTTTGAATTTACACGCAGATTGAATTATTTTGCGGCACTTCAACAAACAGGAGAATGGCTTTAATTAAAAAAATCAGACAGAGAACAGGTCTTGCAATTGGTGTTATTGCAGTGGGATTGATATTTTTCCTTGTAGGAGGAGATATTTTAAGTCCAAATTCCACCCTTTTGGGCGGCAATTCAAACAACGTAGGTGAGATTGCAGGTGAAAGTATTTCTTATGAGGAGTACATCCAAAAAATAGAGGAAACAAAATTTTCATTTCAACAAAACACAGGAAGGACTCCTTCCGAAGCTGAAATGAATTCCATCCGTGAACAGGCGTGGAGGGCGTTGATTGTAGAGCGGGTTTTTGAATCGCAATATGAAGAATTGGGATTGACTGTTTCCGACGCTGAATTGGTTGACCTTGTTCAAGGCAAAAACATTATTGCCGAGCTTAGGCAGCAGCTGACCAATCCTCAGACGGGTGAATTTGACAGAACCCAATTGGTATCATTCCTTCAATCGCTTGATGCAGCAGGTCCTGAACAAAGAGCCTATTGGGCTCAGCAGGAAAGAATGTTTGCCAATGCAAGATTAAGGATCAAATATGACAATCTTTTGTCTACATCTGAATATGCCAATTCAAAGGAAGGCAAGCTTGAACATAAAATGACTAATTCCATAGCGGATGTAGATCATCTGTTTATTCCTTTTTATGCCATATCCGATTCTTTAGTTCAAGTTTCCGACAGTGAACTGAAAGATTATATCAGCAAAAATCCTGATAAGTTTAAGGTCTCAAATGCTGTTGATTTAGAATATGTGAGCTTCGAACTCATTCCGAGTAGTGAAGATTCTGCGGCTGTAATCAGTGAAATCAGGAAATTAACAGAAGAATTGAGCAGTTCTAGCAATGATTCTCTATTTGTCGTTCGTAATTCAGAAGGCTTACAACCTTTTGCTAACTTTGGTCCTGGTGATGTTTTACCAAATTCACTTACATCAAATGTCGATGAATTTGTAGAAGGAGAGACGTATGGACCTTTTCTCACCAACATGTCTTCCTATGTCAGCCATAAAATCACTTCAAAATTTGATGGTACTCCCAAAATGAGAGCAAGCCATATTCTTTTCGGTGCACAGGGCTTGGAAGGGGAAGCAAAAGAAAAAGTGAGACAAACGGCTCAAGATGTATTGAATGAAATACAGGAAGGCCTTAATTTTGCCACTGCTGCTGCTCAATATGGTCAGGATGGTACTGCCCAGCGAGGTGGTGACCTAGGCTGGTTTGCCAAAGCAGATTTTGTAGAGGAATTTGCAAATGCATCTTTTGCTGCCAAAAGTACAGGTTTGATCAACAGACTTGTTGAAACTGAATATGGGTTTCATATCATCAGTGTTACAGAGCTTCCCCAGACTGAAACCTATAAAATCGCAACTATAGAATTGGAATTGGGCCCAAGTGATGCTACACGAAACGATGTGTTCAGGAAAGCTGATTTTTTCGCCGCCAATACCGGTAGTGCCAAAGAATTTGCTGCTAATGCTGAAAAAGAAGGCTATAGAATCATACAGGCAAATAATATAGATGCATTTGCGAGAAATCTGAATAACCTTCAAAATGCGAGAGAGGTAATAAGATGGGCATTTAATGATGCCTCCACCGGGAAAGTTTCAAGTGTATTTGAGTTGGACAACACCTATATCGTAGCCACCCTAAAAAACAAATATGAAGAAGGTACTGCTAGCTTGGACCAAGTTAGGCAGCAGGTACTGACTCAGGTCAGAAATGATAAGAAAGCTGAAATAATCAAAGAAAAAATCAAAGATAAAGCTACACTGGAAGAGATGCGGGCTATGTTTGAAGATGTAGCCTCTTTGGATAATACAGCTGATCTCAGGTTGAGTGCCTCAGTATTGCCTGGAGTTGGATTTGCTCCAAAGGCTATTGGAGCAGTATTTGGGCTTCAAAATCCCGGTGAAATCAGTAGACCTATTCATGAGGATGTAGGAATCATCGTGTTGAAACTAAACTCCTTGACACCTTCCCCTGAAATTGCAGATTATAACAGCTATCAAAGACAACTTACCCTCAATGCTTCTCAAAGAACTTCATACATGATTATGATGGCTTTGGAAGATCTGGCAAATGTCAAAGATTATAGATATAAATTTTTCTAAACCGTGATCAAACATTAAAACCCGTGGATCCATTCACGGGTTTTTTTTTGTCTATGGATTTTATTTCTTCAAAATGTTGTTGAAAAGTTAAATTGGCCAATAATGAAACATGCATTTGACAGACAATCGTTCAAGGAAAAACTGGAAGCCCAAACTTCCTTCCCGACCTTGTATATGTTTAAATTTATAGTCCCGAGTGGCAAAGAACAGAAAGTGGCAGCGTTATTGCCCAATAATAAAATGACCTTAAAGACCTCTTCGAAGGGTAAGTATGTATCTGCGACCATAAAGGCAATGATGCCCAATAGTGAGTCAATATTGGATATTTACGAAAAAGCATCAAAAATTGAAGGGGTAATTTCACTTTAATAAAAACAGTTATGTGGACCGAAGAAAACAACAAACTAAAAAAATCCTTTAAATTCAAAGATTTTCAAGAAGCTTTTGCCTTTATGACAAGAGTGGCTTTCCTTGCTGAAAAACATGACCATCATCCTAATTGGAGCAATGTATACAATACGGTAAATATTGAGCTGACCACCCACGATAAAGGAAATACTATAACCCAAAAAGATAGAGACTTAGCAAAGGCCATCGATGAAATCTGATATATCTGAAGAAAAAACCGTTCAGCTCTATCTTGTCCCTACCCCCATCGGCAATCTCAAAGACATTACTTTCAGGGCTATTGAAGTGCTAAAATCGGTGGATGTCATTCTGGCGGAAGATACCCGTATAACAGGAAAGTTGCTCAAGCATTATGAAATACAACGGCCTTTACAGAGTTATCATATTTTCAATGAGCACAAGACTGTTGAGAAACTTATTGAAAGATTGAAAAAAGGAGAAGTCATGGCCTTGGTCAGTGATGCAGGTACGCCCGGTATATCCGATCCCGGATTTTTATTAGTAAGAGCTGCTAAGGATTCAGAAATCGAGGTGAATTGCCTTCCCGGCCCGACTGCATTTGTACCTGCTTTGGTCAATTCAGGCCTGCCCAATGACAGGTTTACCTTTGAGGGATTTCTGCCTCACAAAAAAGGCAGGAAAACAAGAATTGAATCCCTTTTGGAAGAATCCAGAACAATGATATTTTATGAGTCCCCACACCGGCTGATGAAAACCCTTGAACAGTTTGCGGAGAATTTCGGTAAGGAACGTATGGCAAGTGTATCCAGAGAACTAACAAAGTTATATGAAGAAAATATCAGAGGTACACTGGAAGAGCTGATTGAATATTATAAAGAAAATCCGATAAAGGGAGAGATCGTAATTGTGGTCCAAGGAGTAGGAAAAAATTTATAGTGACAATGTTCCCTTGACAATCATTAAAGACTTATTTAATCTTACCACCATGCCTGTGCGCCTGCGGCGTAGCGGACAAGTTTTTAAATCTTGAATCTTTAAATTAAACCATAACCTATCTCGCAGAATGATTGATTTATCCCAAGTATTAAAACAAACCATTGAAGTAGCCGAATCGGCAGGAGTTTTTATACGCAAAGAAAGACAGACTTTTGATGTAAAAAATGTTGAATTGAAAGGACTCAATGACCTTGTATCTTACGTAGATAAAGAGGCAGAAAAAATGATTGTAGAAGAGCTCTCCAAAATTCTTCCTGAGTCTGATTTTATCACCGAAGAAGGTACAGCCCAAACGGAAGGCAAAGAATTTACATGGATCATAGACCCTTTGGACGGGACCACAAATTTTATTCATGGTTTACCGATTTATGCTGTAAGCATAGGTTTAAGGCATCTGGATGAAATTATATTGGGTGTCGTTTATGAAATCAATTTTCACGAGTGCTTTTATGCGTTGAAAGGAAAAGGTGCTTTTTGTAATGGTACACCCATTAAAGTGAGTAAAGCTTCCAAACTTGGTGAAAGTTTGATTGCTACAGGATTTCCGTATAGTGCTTTTAACCAGATTGATGCGTATTTGGATGCCTTGAAAATGCTCATGCAGAAAACCCACGGAATAAGAAGATTGGGAAGTGCTGCCATGGATCTGTGCTATGTAGCTGCTGGGAGGGCAGATGGATTTTTTGAATTCAATCTCAAACCCTATGATGTGGCCGCCGGAGCGTTGATAGTAAAAGAAGCGGGCGGAATGGTGACTGATTTCAGGCAGGGAGATGATTATCTTTTTGGAAAGGAAATCCTTGCTTCCAATGGATTGATTCATCAGGAGTTTGATGCACTGCTACAGGACGTGTGGGAATAAGTAACCGGATTTAGCATCTTCCGGTATCTAGATTACGTTATTGAATATGTTCTTTACAATAAAAATCATGAAAAAGATATTAATAGTTATCCTTGCCATCTTGGTGGTTTTGATTGCCTCTGCAGTAGCCATTCCATTTATTTTCAAAGATAAAATTGTAGAGCGCATTGATAAGGAAATATCCGAGTCTGTGAATGCGCAGGTTTACTATGACTTTAAGAATATCAGTTTAAGTATATTCAAAAGATTTCCACATGTATCAGCTACTATCAAAGAGTTTGGAGTTATCGGCAACCCTCCTTTCCAGAATGATACCTTGGTCCATATGGACCGGTTACAGGTAGACTTTAATCTCAGGTCTGTTCTATTTGGGGATTATCCATCTCTGACAGGAATTCACCTGGATGGTGGGAGTTTATATGTAAAAGTTCTTGAAGATGGGACTGCCAATTATGATATCACCTATCCATCGGAGGAAACGGAACCTGAAAGTAATTTCAAGATAGGCATTGACCTGATCGAAGTAAATGATTTTGATGTGGTCTATGATGACAGACAGCTTCAATATTTTATGGCTTTGAGAAAAATCAATATGGAAGGGAAAGGGGATTTTACGCTTGATGTTTATGACTTGCCTGTTAAAATGGAGGCATTGATTTCAGATATTTCCTATGAGGGCACCAATTATCTTAGAGATAAAAAATTTAAGGGAGAAACACTGGTGAATATTGATATGGATCAAATGAAGTTTTCTTTCGGAGAAGGGGATTTTAGTATTAATGATTTTCTTTTCGGTTTTCAGGGTTTAATAGCTATGCCGGAAGACGATATTGCATTAGACCTGACATTTGAAGGTAAAAACAATTCATTTAAAAGTATCCTTTCCTTGGTACCTGGTGTTTACACCGATAATTTTTCGAATTTAAAAACGTCTGGCACAATGGATTTTTCGGGGTTTTTGAAAGGAATTTATAATGATCAAAGTTTTCCTTCTTTTGATATTTCACTAAAAGTGGCTGATGGGATGTTCCAATATCCGGATTTACCCAGGCCTGTCAGCAATGTAAATTTGGACTTGCAGGTCAAGAACGCTACGAATAACCTGGATAATACTTCAGTTAATATTCCAACTTTCAATCTTGATTTTGGAACAAACCCCGTTTCAGGAAGATTTTTTCTGGCCGATCTGCTTACTTACGAAATGGATGGGGCCTTAAAAGGAAAATTGAATTTGGAAGAAGTCACTTCCATTTTCCCTGTTGAAGGATTGACGCTGAAAGGAAATCTTGATGTCAATGCCCAAGCAAAAGGCAGATATGACTCTGCCGCTAAGCTTATTCCTAAAATCGACGCAAAAATGGTGCTCAGCAATGCATTTATCAAAAGCGCTGATTACCCGGCACCGATTGAAAATTTAAATGTAAATGCATCCATATTGAATCCAACCGGAAATATGAATGACTTCCTTGTTGATTTAAGCCAATTTGGATTTGAGTTGGAGGATGAACAGATCAATGGCAGGTTGAAAATCAATGATTTCTCATTGCTCAATTGGGACGGTGCCCTAAAGGGGACATTGGATTTTGGAAAAATGCTGGCGATTTTCCCAATGGAGGGTATTATCATGGAGGGGAAAGTTATGGCAGATATTCAGACCAAAGGATCTTATCAGGATGTGGAAGCAGGAAGGTACAACAGACTGGATACACGGGGTTCAGCGAGTATGTCGAATTTTTATTTTACTTCAGCTGATTTACCTCAGGGAATTAGAATCCATCAGGCCGATGCTGATTTTTCGCCGGATAGGATCAACCTGACAAAATTTGATTCAAGAGTAGGAGAAAGTCCATTGCTTGCATCAGGATTTCTTTCCAATTACGTCAATTATATCCTTAAAGAAGATGAGACTCTGAAGGGACAACTGATATTAAATTCAAGTAAATTCAATGTCAACGAGTGGATGACAGAGTCGGGCGATAGTGAAAGTACAGAATTGACTGTAATTGAATTGCCCAAAAACATTGATTTCAATATGT
>CAZLJT010000132.1:0-10008 GCA_964559905.1 uncultured Aquiflexum sp. | reverse complement strand
AATGGTACAATGCAGGATCAGAAGAACTTGAGGTCATTGCAGAACTCAGACCGGCGTTAAAAACCGAGTATTTTCTTGAAAGCATGTATGCATTGGACCAACTTGGAAAACTGGGCAAAAAAGGACTTCCCAACCCCCTTCAGTTTGCAGCCATCCTCAACGAATGCTACGGTGAACTTTTCGTTTAAGACCACCTATTTTCATGCAGAAATTTATGGCAAAAGTAGTCGGCGGATTTGCCAAATTGTTGGGCTTCAAAGGACATATTCCCTTTCCGAAATTTACAACAGCCAACAATTAATATCCTGTTGTTGGCTGGATATCACATGAATATGTAATAAAAAACCCTCTTAGAGGCTTATAAACCACATATTCTAGGGATAGTCCCAAGCGTCAAATTTCGGGAAATTTGTATATCAACTTATATAAATCTACCACAATGAAAAAACTAATTGCTAAAGCAGCCATGATCGTATTGTCCACAGGATTGTTGACATCATGCTTCACACAGACCTACACAGTAGGCAAAGGCCCTCAAAGAGGCATAGAGGTAAAAGACAGAAGCCACTATCTTGTCTATGGATTGGCCCCATTGAAAACAGCCGATCCGGTAAAGATGGCCGGTGAGACCGAAGATTATGAAGTGACCATTCAGCACACTTTTGTTGATGGTCTGATCAACGCCATTACTTTTGGTCTTTACACACCCACCACTACTAAAGTGGTGAAATAAAAAAAGGAGCGAACAGCTCCTTTTTTTTCAATACACCTAGATTGTCATCCCAAATTTTAAATCAGAAATCTGTCTTAAATATTTTTTCCAATTGTTTATCATGAATAGTTTTCGGGGTGTTTTTTAAAGCGAAATTCCTGATGCTGCACAAAAGGGGATTTTCCAATTGGGCCAACATTCCCATTTTCCAAGAGGTATTGACAATGAAATTCGTTCTGTCTATCCTTCTTTTTTCAAAAGCCCGGAATGCATTGGAATATTCTTCACTTTTGGCCATTTCATCAGCAAGGACATAAGCATCCTCTATTGCCTGACAAGCACCCTGTCCCAGATTGGGAGTAGTGGCATGGGCAGCATCACCCATCAAAACAATCCGGTCAAAGGCAAATTGATCAATTGGCCTGATATCGATGATATCATTCCAAATCAACTGATGATTTTCTGTACGCTCCAAAATCTGCGGAATAGGGTCATGATAATCTTTGAAATTCGCCAGCAGGTCCAACACTTTCATTGCTCCCATTTTGGGATCATTGCGTGTTGCATTGATGCAGGCAAACCAATACAACTGATCATTGGCCAAAGGGGCTATCCCAAATCTGCCCTTTGTCCCCCAAGTTTCTGAACTCTGATCGATTTTCAATTTGCTGTTGTCCATCACTGCCCTCCAACAAGTATATCCAGAATACCTTGGTGTAGATCGCGGCAATATTTGCTGCCTGATGGCCGAATGAATACCATCTCCCACTATCAAATAATCTGTGGATATGGATGAACCATCCTCAAAGTCAACAAGCACTTGATCTTTCTGATTACTGAAAGTTTTTGCCTTTTTGTTTGTGAAAACAGTATCGGGATCAAGTTTGGAGAGCAACAAATCATGCAAAGCATACCTGTGGATCAAAAAATTATCTAGACCATACTTTTTACTGATGGCTTCGCTGTCGGCCTTTGTGATGATTTTTCCCTTTTGATCCAACACAGCAAAAGAAGACATCAATCTGCCTTGACTGATGACCTCATCCATAAAACCCAATAACTTATATACCCGCATGGCATTGGAGGACAATGCCAGACCTGCCCCTACGGGTCTGACTTCAGGGGCAGCTTCATAGATATTGGCCTGAATTCCTTTTTGCTGCAAGGCTATAGCTGTGGTCAACCCTGCGATGCCTCCTCCGATAATACTCACTTTTGATTTTTTCATCTATAAGCACTTTTTATAAAAAAACTCTCAAAATCCTCTATTTCTAGTATTTCTTTGATGGCCTTACTTTTATCTGTAGCATGATGGTAATAGCTTTCGCAAATCCTAAAACCTATAAAATATCCCAGATTGGCGGGAAAACCTGTCTCGGGATCATAAGCATTGAAAAGCCAATCGTCCGTATCCTCTGTATGCATTTGACTTTTGAATATTTCCCAAAGTTGATTTTCATGGGCAAAGCCGAATTCATATAGATCAGGATCCGTATAATTCCCCAATATCAAGTAAGCAACAAAATCCGCAGCGCCTTCCATTATTGCATAATCCAATAAGGTTTTTTCTGTGGTGTTTTTTTGCTGTAGATGTACATATTCATGGACAATGATAGGAACTGTCTGCCCGACATCAAAAATTACCATTTTATCAAATTTCGAAAGGGAAGTCAAATCGGTTTCAGGACTCATACAAAGATGTTCTGTTCCGATCAACATTCCCGCAAAGCCGTCGGGTGTTCCCACATTGTTCAAACTTCCCATCAGGAAATAAATAGGTGGGAAAAACGCCTCCGGATAAATTTCTTTCAATTTTTTGGCGGCATCAATAATTTCCGGCTTTAATCCATCAAAGCCCAAAGATACTTTTTGGATACTTTTATAATAGCTTTCCAAAACACGGATTCTTGCCACAAATTTATCGGTTTGCTGCCCCATCCTTACCCTATAAAATGTTTTCAGCCCCAAACTGCCTCTCTCTATATAATTTTCGAGAAATATTTCCGGAGCATTTCCATTCTGAAGCAAAGGAAAACTTTCCCAAAATCTTTTGATATCTGAGGTTTCTACAACTAGATTTTGAGGATCAGACATAGACTCTCTGTTCGATGCGATTCCTTTCATCAGATCGACTCCTCGTGGGTCATCAACTAAAAATCTCAATATTTGATTTTGACTTACTGCATTTTTATCAAAAAGCCCAAGATTGATAGCATTTTCCAATTCCGATATACCTTGTAAAGTATCTCCTGCACTGATGCTTATCCTTGATTTGGAAAGCCATTCATGCACAGTACCTTCTTGGGCAAATACTTTCAAAGGGTCAATAAATAGCAGAGCCAGAATTAAAAGCCATTTTCCATATTTTCTTATCATACTAATAAGATGGTAAAAAACTATTAAAGGTTGCCTACAAACTTTGACTTTATAAATTATTTATCTTTTCAAGTATCATTCTTAGCAGTGGGTAATTGTTTCCTTGGTCGTCCTTTTCTGTTCGTTGGTAAGTTTTGAATCCGAATTTTTTGCAACAATCAACAGCATTCGAGTGCTATTAATTGACATCAACTTTATCAATAGTCAGTTCTTGAACTGCTTATGAAAATAATTTTTATACCATATCCTTTTTCGAAAATATCTGACGATAAAAAAGGCCAAATTTATTTATTTGAAGGAAATTTTCTTGACTCCTGCTTTGATTTCTCGCATGATATTAGGCGTCATCTTGAGATTTTAGGGTAGATCCCTTTGAATCAACTAATTAATTAATAATTTTACACAAACTTAAACATGATGAGAAGCACAAGCATAATCCTGATTCTATGCCTTTTGTTGGCATGTAATCAAAAACGTAGTGAAATTAAGATAGAATCAGTTGGATATCAATTGGTAAAAATCGATTCCTTTCAGGTTGATAATCTAACGAGGGTGCAGATTACCGATTACAATGAAGCTGAAAATATCTTTTTGGCCTATTCGGAGGCAGAACATGATATATTGGAAATTTCCCCGAAAGGTGAAATCCTCAAACGAGTCAACCTCAGAGGGGACGGTCCAAACAAGATGGGTAATTGGACTCCTTTGGGGATGAGTTTTGGCCCGAATGGAGAGCGGATTTTTCAGTTGCCTTTCCAGCTGTTAAGTTATGACAAAGATTATAAACAAATCTACAACTTGAGAATCCAATCCCCTCTTCCTGTCAGGGCTAACATTCCCCTTGGCCGCACCGCATTTTTTTTGGAGAATGGACAGCCCAGATACCTGGTAGGACCCACCACTTTCCTATCAGCTCATCTTTTGATTTATAATGAAGAGGGACGGGATACCTTACAGAATTTTTCTCTTTTGTACCCGGAATCGGGCAATATAAAATCGATAATTCCTTATGAACCACAATCTTATTACAAAAAAACAGCACATATTTACTACGGGCTTATGGGTAAATCCTTTTTTGTTCAGGATAATGAATTAGTGGTCTTACATAATTTGGCTGACGAAATTCTAGTCTATAACATTGGTGATAATTTTTCGCTAAATAAAACAGTTCCAATCACCTACAGCGCTTTTGAAAAATACGAAGCTTTGCCCATAGGTACCCCCATGGATGATCCGAGATTGAAAGAATTGACTTTCATGTCGGGTAAAAATGGAAAAATTCTGCCAATGGGCAATAACCTTTGGTTAATGTCCTATTTTCAAGGAGTGACTCGAGCTTTGTATGAAGCAAATAACTCAGAAGAAAGTCCTTTCACCGCCAAAAAAGTCATAGAAAAAAACAAACTGGTGATTTTTGAAAATGGCCTGCAAGTTTCCGGTGAAATACAACAACCGAGGGGCAACATCCAATTTTCGTTTAAAGGAAATCATATCCTAGTACTTGACGAACCCAACGAAGAAATGGAAGAAGAATTTACGAAGTATAGTATTTATCAGTTGAAGAAGATGTGAAAAAAGGATGCTTTAATTCAATGTAACCCAGATTTTATGGTTTGAGGGTGGACTAAATACTAAATCCTACATAGAAATCAAGTGAATTTTAAAACTCTACTTCCAAAACCCCCAAAGCATATCTCAGGATAATTTCCTGAAAAAATAGGGTGTAAAGTGCCTGGGCATAGTCAGACTGCGCAGTCACCAATTGTTGATTGGCGGTGGCAAGATCCACAAAATTGCTTACTCCCAATCTGAATCTTTCGGAAATTGCCGATTGGGCCTCGACAGCTGCTTTCAACTGAACTTTGGTGGCTTCTTCTCTTTTAATGGCAGCTTTATAATTTTCATAGGAAAGTTTGATATCCTGACTGATTCTCCTTTCCAGAGCCATTTTTTCCAACTGCTGATTTTGAAATTGGACCTTACTCCGCACCACATCTGCTTTGTTATTGAAATTATTGAAAATCGGAATATTCAAAGAGAAACCCAAAGTCTGTTGAGGAAATATTTGCCACAATTGTGCATTGACACTCCTTTCATCAAATGAAGTATAAAAGGTATTGTAAGAGAAAAAGGCATTGATCTGAGGATACAAAACAGCCCTACTGGCCGCGATCATTTTCTTGTTTCCTTGTTCCAGCAATTCCTGTTGCCTGTAGTCCTTCCTTTGCTGAATTGCCAGGTCATATAATTCCTCCAAGGGCAAAGTGAGAAATTCACTTTTCATGGGTTCTATGCTTACGGGTTCTACAAAAGGTATGAGGTTGGGTTCCAACTGCAGGGTTTCCGCCAGAGTCCAAGCATCCGTTTCCAATTGGATTTTAGCATTTAAGGCCACAGTTTCTAATCTTGCTACCTCGGATTGCTGGTTATACTGGTCAGAGAGTGTTCTCAAGCCAGCTTCCACAAAACCCTCAATCTGCTCCAGTTGCTTTTTCTGGTTTTCAAGATTCTCCAATGCAATTAAGTACAGTTCCTGATCCAACAATAATTGCAAATATTGCTGGGCCACATTGAACATCACATCCTGGGCTGCCCTGTCCAAACCATTCTTCCCTGCCTCTTCAAAATACTTTGTAGCCTTCGTTGTGTTTATTCTTCTGGCACCATTAAAAATAGGCATGTTGGTATTTAAATTGGCCGTTATGATGTTGTTGGCTTCAGTGGTCACGATTAATTCCCCTTCCACCTGCTGAAACTGCTGACCTATCTGCCTGAAAGTATTATTACTTAAATTCAAATTTGGGAGATGCCCCATCTGCGCTGCTTTCTTTTCAATTTTCAATACTTCCTGCTGATTATTCAATGTCTGCAAGGTCAGGTTATGCTGCAGACCTATCTGAACTGCTTCCTGAAAATTTAATCTTAGGGTATCCTGTGCCCTCAGATCGAATACAAAGGCAGCAAATATCAAACAGGTTATCAGTAACTTTTTCATATTAAATAGCAATATCTTGATCAATTTTTCCATCCAACATTTCTATCAAGCGTGTTCCATAATCCGCATTTTCCCGAGAATGGGTGGCCTGGATAATGGTCGTGCCCTCTTTGTTCAATTCCCTAAAGACTTCCATGATTTCTTTTGCCTGTGCTGAATGGAGGTTGCCCGTAGGTTCATCGGCCAACAATACCCGAGGTCTTCCTGCAATGGCCCTTGCGATTCCGACCAATTGCTGTTGCCCACCGGAAAGCTGTTCGGGAAAAAGGTCCTTTTTGGCGACCATATTAAAGCGGTCCAAAATATCGGCAATGATGCTTTTTCTCTCCGATCCTGAAACATTTCTGTAGAGAAGAGGGGTTTCGATATTCTCATAAACTGTCAATTCATCGATCAGGTGGTAAGCCTGGAAAATATAGCCGAACTCAGATTTATGCAAAGCGGATCTTTGTCTGTCTTTCATCCCATTGATGGACTTGTCATCAAAAAAATATTGTCCCTCATAGTCTTCATCCAATAGCCCAATAATATTGAGCAAGGTGGACTTCCCTACCCCGGATGGGCCCATAAAAGTCACAAATTCACCCTGATCTATTTTCAGGTCTATTCCTTTTAAAATAAACACCCGCTGAAACCGGGAATCAATGAATTTATCAATGTTTGTAAGTTGGATCATTTTTTAGACGTGAGATTTGAGATTTGAGACATTAGACACAAGACGTAAGACATAAGAATTGTCAATTGGTTTGATTGGGAATAATTCTTAATTCATGCTGTATAATTGCTGTAATATATCTCAATGAGGATTAGATCCGATGAGAAATGAGCGATAACAAAAACATCGGTCATCCGACATCGGACATCCAACATATCCCCAAAGCCATGCCATAAAAAAAAGCCCGCTATTGTCCGATAAAGGGCAATAACAGGCTTTTGCAAGCAATTTTATCCGTACAACTTTGTTCGCTGGCGGACGATTAAACTTATCCAGGCATACTTGGCCTTACTTCGATTTTACTGGGTAGCGTCCTTGGATGCATTTGCATCAGGTCTACAACCATCTGTCCCAAATCTTCAATCTGTATTTTCCAGGCATCTTTTTCACTGGGGGTATGGTCATTGAAATAGGTGGCTACCGAACCGGGCATGATTGTCGTAAATCGGATACCAAACTGTCTTAGGTCAAGCATAGCCGCTTGGGTAAATCCGGTCACCCCAAACTTACTCGCATTATAAGCAGATCCACCGGCAAAGAAATTGGTCCCTGCAAGACTTGAAATACTGATAAAGAAACCCTTGGTGGATTTCAATGCCTCCACTCCTGCTTTTAGGCTGTAAAACACACCTGTGAGATTGGTATCGATGGTTTCATGCCATTGGGCCAAAGTCAGATCCTGAACCGGAGCAAAATGCCCGATTCCGGCATTAGCCACCAACAGGTCCAATTGGCCCCATTTGTCCAAAACTTCCTTAACAGCCTTTTCCTGTGAGGTAAAATCCCTCACATCTGCTTCAATTCCTATTGCTTTTCCCTTACCGATTTTATTCAGGTGAGCAGCGGCTTTGTCAGCGGCTTCCTGTGACCTACTGGTAATGGCCACTTTCATGCCTTGGGCCACCAATGCTGCGGCAATTCCGTAGCCTATCCCCTTACTTCCACCTGTGATCAATGCTGTTTTATTTTCTAAATTCTGCATGGTATATTTTGTTTTAAAAATCCGTTAATTCATATTTAAAACTTGGATTATTGGCTTCTGGTTCATATTTGGGAATTAATTTGTCGGATAGTGTGCATTATTGGCACTCAGTTTCTTTCAAGAAGGATAATTAGAAGAAAATAGAAATTTTGGAAGCAAAACCATTATTTGACCCAACTTAATTCCTGAATATTTTAACTTTTACTTATAAATGAACTTCAAATCAAATCAAGTCGTTAAATTCGAATAATAGAAAAATCAAATACTATGAAAAAGTTATTTGGCGCAATGCTTATCACCCTATTGAGTTTTCAACTCAGCTTGGCGCAGGATAAAATTGAATGGCTAACTTTTGAGGAAGCCGCTATGAAAACTGCCAACAATCCCAAAATGGTTTTTGTGGATGTTTACACCGATTGGTGTGGCTGGTGCAAGAAAATGGACAAGGATACCTTTACCGATCCTAAAGTCATCGAATACATCAATACCAACTTCTATGCAGTAAAAATGAATGCAGAAGATACCAAAAGGACTTTCAAATTCAAGGGTAAGGATTATACCGAAGCAACTATGGCCAAAGCCATGCGGGTCAACTCCTACCCCAACTTTATCATCATGGATGCTGCCATGGAAAACATTACCCAATTGCCTGGCTACAGACTTCCCGACCCTTTTCTTGAAGGCCTGAGCGGATTGGTCGGCAAATTCTCAAAATAATTTATGTCCTTTTCCCTTCACGAAAAAGAAGATACCATAGTGGCATTGGCTACCCCACAGGGGGTCGGTGCCATTGCTGTTATCAGGTTGTCAGGCAAGGAAGCCATCAAGATGACCAATGAAGTTTTTAAGGGAAAAGACCTGGAAAAACAGGAATCCCATACCATTCACTTTGGCACCATCCGTGACGGGGAAAGAATTATCGACGAGGTGCTTATTTCACTTTTTATCGCACCCAAATCCTTTACCAAGGAAAATGTAGTGGAAATCTCCACACATGGTTCCTCCTACATTGTCAACCAAGTCATCAAACTCCTGATCCGAAAAGGGGCAAGACCTGCCAAACCGGGTGAGTTTACCCAAAGGGCATTTTTGAACGGTCAATTTGACCTTGCCCAAGCAGAAGCTGTAGCAGACCTGATCCATTCAGACTCGGAAACATCCCATCAGGCTGCCATCAATCAAATGCGGGGTGGATTCAGTGGGGAAATTTCGAAGCTCCGTGCCGAACTGATACACTTTGCCTCCATGATCGAACTGGAACTGGATTTTGGAGAAGAGGATGTGGAATTTGCCAGTAGGAATGACCTAAGGGTTTTGGTTGAAAAGTTACTGCGTGAAGTGGAGCAATTGATCCTCAGCTTTGACTTGGGCAATGTGATCAAAAACGGAGTGCCTACCGTCATAGCGGGAAAACCCAATGCCGGTAAGTCTACCCTACTCAATGCGCTATTGAATGAAGAAAAAGCCATAGTTTCCGATATTGCAGGGACTACCCGTGATTTTATAGAAGATGAAATCAATATTGGCGGGGTGATATTTAGGTTTATCGATACGGCAGGACTTCGTGAAACAACAGATGTTATCGAAGCCATCGGTGTCAGCAGGACTCAAGAAAAAATGAAGACCGCTTCGTTGATTCTTTACCTCTTTGATTTGGGTGATACCGACATGGTCGAGATCAATCGGGATATCAATAAACTGGAAAACCTGGGCGTACCCTTTCTTAAAGTAGCCAATAAGATCGATAAAGCCGGTTCATTGTTTATCAATGACTTAAAAGAAAAACATCCTGATACTATTTTTATTTCAGCAGCACAAAAAGAAAACCTCGATCTTCTCAAAGACCGGATCATGGAACTGGTCAACCTGGACAAATTCCGAACCGGCAATACCATCGTCACCAATATCCGTCACTACGATTCCCTGGTAAAAACCCGTCAGTCCCTGCTCGATGTACTGACAGGCCTTGACAATCAGATCACCAACGATTTTCTGGCCATGGATATCAGGAGATCTTTGCATTACCTTGGGGAGATTACAGGGGAGATAACGACGGATGATTTGTTGGCGAATATTTTCAGTAAGTTTTGTATCGGGAAGTAACCCAACCTTTGAGGTTTTTTTTGAACCTCGAAGGTTTTGAGTTTAAATAGAAGTTTTTGATGTATTTTTTCCCGCAAAGACACTAAGGCGCAAAGATTTACTTTGACAAATTGAGGGGTCTAGAT
>CAZLJT010000131.1:432-10061 GCA_964559905.1 uncultured Aquiflexum sp. | reverse complement strand
GGCGCAAATTACTTATTAAGGTGTATATATCAAACAATAAGTAAAAGAAATAAATGATGAAGAAATTGACTACAAACAAAATTAAATTCTCAACTCCCATGAATAGAAGGATCGCAACAAAACCAACGCTTGCCAAAAACCTGATTCCGATGCCCCCTAAAATGATACTTACAGAATTTTCTTTGCTGAGCTCTAGTAAATAATGGGTAAACATTCCAGTCAGCCAGGTCAGAATAACAAAAAAAGACAAGATAATCCACATCGTTTCATGTACCCATTCAGGTTTTATGAATTCCTGTAGCAAATAGATAATGCCTGCAATAAGCAAAGAAAAAACCAGTAATTTCAGGGTGAGTATTTTGATGGCCTTCATAATTAAACTTGACAGGACGCAAAACTATTACTTTTTATGTTCATCCTCTGATTTTTGATCGTTTTTCATAGTGATGTATAAATGGTAAAAAGCTACTATTATTGAGAGTAAGCAAAACAATAAAAGCCAGATGGGAAATTTCATCTGGCTTTTCTGTTGCACATACCAACCAAACCAAGTACCTAGACCAATTACCGTAAAAAGCTGAAAGGATAGACCTATGTACTTGAGGTAAGCATTAGAGTGAGGCGATTTGTTTTTTTGGCTCTCCTTCACTTTGATTGGATTTGGATACGACCATGGATTGTGAAGTGGTTGTTATCTGACATTTGCCGTTGAAAACGGCACCATTTTCAACAATTAACTTCTGGGTGGTTATGTTACCGGTAACCACAGCGGTTTTATTCAGATACAAACTGCCGGTACAAAAAACTTCACCTTCCACTTTGCCTGAGATTTCTGCATCAGGGGCTGAAATATTTCCTTTGATGATTGCAGATTCTCCGATTACGATCTTTGTTTTGGATTGAACAATTCCATCGAGATGACCCTCAATGCGGATATTGCCTGCTGCATCAATATCTCCCACTATTCTGGTTTCCTTTGAAATTACGTTGGTAGAATTGACCATCTCTACAGCAGATTTTTTTTCGGTTGTTGTTGTTTTGTTGTTGAACATAGCTAATCGAATGTTATGAATTTTTGGGGATTAAGTGGGGTACCTTTGTACCAAAGTTCAAAGTGAAGATGCTGTCCTGAGGTCAATTCTCCTGTATTTCCAATGATGGAAATGATTTCTCCCCCACGGACCACATCACCAATCTTTTTCAATAATACCGAATTATGTTTATAAATAGAAATCAATTCGTTTGAATGTTGGATGCTGATAATATATCCAGTCTCTAAAGTCCAGGTAGCCAGAATTACTGTTCCATCCGTTATGGTTTTTACAGGCTCATTTTCTTTGGCTACTATATCCACTCCAAAATGGTTGTTTTGGGGATCAAAGCCGGAAGTCAGCACCCCTTTGATGGGTGAGAAGAAAAAAGTCTCCGTAAAGGTATTGGTCGAAGTCTCTATTTGACCGGAAAAATCCAAAGGTATACCTTCAAACTCTTTCAAAATACTTTGGGTCGCTTCACTGGGTTCAAAGGTGTCTTCCCTTCTACTTCCTGCCAGATTCAGTGAATCCCCTGATTCCATGAATTCAAAATCACCTTCTCCTGAAATTACCTTTTGTAGATTGGCCAAATATAAGTCCTTTTGGCGAACAGCAAGAGAAAGTGAGTCAACTATATCCGACAAAACAATTATTTTGGCCGTGTTTTCAGACTCTATATATACTGGATCAAACCATTGTCTCAAAATAGTTTTGGACATGAACAAAGAAAATCCGAATATGATAATGAACAAAAAAGAAAACAGTAATATGATTCTTCCAAAAGATATATTGAAAGAGCCTAAAACAGAAAAATCCTGTTCTTTTCTGATGACAAAAAGATACTTTGCCGTCAACCAGTTTGCTATTTTTTTCTTTAGACTCAATCTTTTGTGATTTGTTTGGGGACTCAAAAATATAATAATAATCCAAAGCGTTTACTAATTTACATCAATTACAGTAATTTGGCAGAATTATGTCCAGTGCTTCAGCATGAACAAAACCAAAAACATCTTATTTCTCTTTTTTGCCCTTATGGCAATATCCTGTTCATCCGAGCGGAATACTTTTACCAATAGATTATATCACAATACAACGGCCAAGTATAATGCTTATTTTTATGCAAATGCCAAAATTGAAGAATTGGAAGAAGGAATACGCGTTAATCATCGAGAAGACTTCAGTCAAGTGCTGCCTGTATTTTATACCATTGACAGTGCATTTATCGAACAGAATGAAGAACTTTTAACAGAGGTGAAAGATTTTGCTTCTAAAGCGGTAGATTGGCATAGGATTTCCAAATGGAAAGAACCCAGTTATTTTTTAATAGGCATGGCAGATTATTACAATGCTAAATTTGATGATGCATCCAATACCTTTAGGTATCTCAATGTCAACAGTAAGAATAAAAAAATAAGGCATCAAAGTTTGATTCAGTTGATGCGGCTATTTACTGATCTCCAAAATTTTGATGATGCAGCGTATGTTATTGATTATCTTTCAAAGGAATCAGGGATAAGTAGGGAAAATAAATTTCAACTCTATAAAACCCTGGCATATTATTATGACAGCAGAGAAGATGTCAATGGCAAAGTGGGATCCTTGGATATGGCTCTTGGTTTCACAAAAGACAAAAAGGAAAAATCAAGAATCAATTTTATACTGGCCCAGCTTTATCAAAAAGAAGGGATAGATGCTTTGGCATATGACTTTTACCTCGAGTCTCTAAAGGGAAATCCTCCATATGAAAGAAGCTTTTTCGCCCTACTTTATGCGCAGCAGGTAGCAGAATTGAACAAAACCAAGGATATCAAACGTGTAAGAAGTTACTTTGATGACCTCTACAATGACAGTAAAAACAAAGATCTTAAAGACGTTATCCTTTATGAAAAGGCCCTTTTTGAATTAAAGCAAAATGAATTGGAATTAGCCGAAGCTCTCTTGATAAGAGCTGCAAAAGTGGAAGGCAGTAATCCAATCCAAAAAGGCTATATCTACGAGAAACTTGCTGAAATCAGTTTTGATGTCAAAAATGATTTCAGAGCTGCAAAATTTTACCTTGATAGCGCCATGGCTCATTTTAGGCCCACCGACCCCTCTTATGACTTTATTGCGGGCAGAAAAGAAATCCTTGACAGGTATGTCGTCTATTACGATATAGTCACCGAATATGACAGTCTTATCCAACTTAGTGGAATGAGCAGGGAAGAGCAGGAAATGATTGCCCAAGCTTTTATCAAAAAAGAAGAGGAAAGACTCCTCAATGAAGCTGCCGAAAAAGATAAATCAAATAGCAGTACGGGCATTTTCGATAATTTATTGGCGTTTACAGGCAGGGGTTCCGGAGAATCATTTTATTTTGATAACGCTCAGGCACTCCAGCAGGGTTCAATTGATTTTTACAGGACTTGGGGAAACAGAACATTACAGGATAATTGGCGTAGAAATATCCAAAATTTCCAATCCACTCCAACTGTAACAGATAATACTCAGATAGATGAAATAGATGCGGGATCAGCTGATGAGGAAACGGATGAAAACCTTTCCGTTTCCCAGATTCCGGATGTAGAAACCCTTCTCGCTTCCATACCTTCTGATCCTGAAAAAATCAACAGCATGAAACTTGATTTGGAAAAGGCTTATTTTGAGGTTGGTAAAATCCTGTTTTTTGACTTGAAAGTACCTGACATCAGTATTGAATATCTGGAAAGCCTAATTACCAAATATCCGAACACCATCAAAAAACCGGAAGCTTATTACATACTTTATCTGGCAAACGAAGAAATCGGACGAAATCCAGAAATATTTGTCCAACGATTAAACCGGGAATTCCCAGACTCGCCTTTCACCATGGCCGTAAATAACCCCGACGGGAGTACCGGAAACCAGGCATTCCTTGAATCTTCCAAGAATTATAAGGAAGCGTATGAACTGTATTATAATAAACAGTATTCAGAATCCAGAAAAATTATCAGGAACACCCTTGAAGCTTATCCACTGACCAAAAACACGGATAAATTGATGCTCCTTGATATTATGATTTCCGGAAAAATAGATGAAACTAACCGATATCAGGAAAGATTGGAAAATTATATCCAAACTGTAGAAAACAATGATTTAACAAATATGGCAAGAAATATGCTTGCTGCATTGACTGGCGAAAATCTCCTGACAGAAGAGACAGATAGCGGGGACCAAGTCGATGAACTAGAAGAGGAAACAACAAAGGAGGAAGACGCTGAACTGGAAGAAAACGAATCGGAAGATTCTCCCTACGAGGTTAATCCTAACCAAACACATATATTTGTGATTGTCTTAGAAGCAGAAAAAGCAAAAGAGTCAAAAAATCTTCTGGCAGATCTGGAAAATTTCCACAGTCAAAATTTTGCAAGTTCACGATTACGGACAGGTAATATGAACTTAAGCAGAGAAAATGTCATTTTCATAGTAAGCCCATTCAATAATGCTGAAAGAGGCATTGCCTATCTAGAAAAATTTGTAAATGATTTTCAGACACCTTCAATTTCGGCTGAAGACAAAGCCAATAGTTTCCTTATTTCCATTGAGAATTTTCAGGAACTCAACAAAAGAAAGAATCTTGATGAATACAGGAATTTCTACAAAAAAGCCTATCAATAATATTCCCCAATCCCTAATTCCAAAATTTAAATGACCCAAAAAATAATTAGAACAATTTGGTTAATCTTTGCTGCGGGACTCATAGGGTTTATCCTGTTTGTTTTGGCAGTCAATGCAAATTTTTTAGGGCTTTTTGGTGAGTTGCCCAATTTCAAGGAATTGGAAAACCCCCAATCTGAATTAGCCTCAGAATTATATTCTTCAGATGGATTGCTTTTGGGAAATTACTTCAGGGAGAACCGTACTCCTGTGAATTATTCTGATCTCTCCCCAAACCTTGTAAAGGCATTGATTGCAACTGAAGACGTCAGATTTGAAAAACATTCAGGAATTGACCTGCAGAGCATGGGAAGAGTATTGTTTAAATCAATTATTTTGAGGCAATCAGCAGGAGGAGGAAGTACACTCAGCCAACAAACCGCTAAAAACCTATTCAAAACCCGGAATCTGGAATCGCAGGGGGTTTTGAGTAAAGTCCCAGGATTAAGAATGTTGATTATCAAAACCAAAGAATGGATAGTAGCTGCAAAGCTGGAGAAATCATACACCAAAAATGAGATTCTTACCTTATATTTAAATACTTCTGAGTTTGGTAGCAACGCCTATGGGATCAAAACAGCAGCTAAAACATTTTTTAATAAAGAACCCTCAGAGCTCAATGTTCAGGAATCTGCTACATTGGTCGGTCTTTTCAAGGCGCCCACTTATTACAGTCCTGTTTTCAATCCTGAAAATTCTCTCCGAAGGAGAAATACCGTTTTAGGCCAAATGGAAAAATACGGCATGTTAAGCGAAGTGGAGTATGATTCCATTTCAAACCTTCCCTTGGAGCTTGACTACAAAGTGGAAAACCAAAATCAGGGCTTGGCCACTTATTTCAGAGAAGTATTGAAAGCCGATCTGATCAAGTGGACCAAGGAAAACTTAAAAGCCGATGGAACTACATATGATCTTTTTGGGGATGGTTTGAAGATATACACCACCATTGATAGCAGGATGCAGCGCTATGCCGAGGAATCGGTGCAGGAACATATGCGTGAATTACAGAAGAAATTTGAAAAAGAAATGGGTAACAGAGACCCATGGCTTGACAACAATGGTCAGGTGATTCCAAATTTCCTGGAAACGCAGGTTAAAAGGACCGAAGCCTACCGTAATTTGGTAAAAAGATATGGTGCATCGACAGATTCTATCAACATGAAACTCAATGAGAAAAAAAGGATGAAAGTTTTCTCTTGGGAGTTGGGAGAATTGGATACATTGATGAGCACCATGGATTCTTTGAGACATTATAAGAAACATCTTCAGACCGGATTTGTCTCTATGGATCCCAAAACAGGACACATCAAGGCTTGGGTAGGAGGGATAAATCACAAACATTTCAAATTTGATCATGTCAAACAGGGTAAAAGACAGCCGGGCTCAACTTTTAAAGCCTTTGTTTATGCAGCAGCCATCGAAAACGGATATAGTCCCTGCTACACAGTAATAGATCAGCCCATCGAAATCAATATCCCTGGTCAGCCAACCTGGACGCCCAAAAATGCAGATGGTAAATTTTCCTATGAAAAAATGTCCATCAGATTGGCAATGGCCCAATCAGTAAACTCAGTCTCGGCCTACATGATGAAAAAGCTTGGACCAAGGATCGTTGTAGAAACTGCACATAGAATTGGAATAGTTAGTGATCTTGAAGAAGTTCCGGCCTTGGCATTGGGAACGAGTGATGTATCAGTACTCGAAATGGTAGGCGCGATGGGTACTTTTGTAAATGAAGGTGAGCATATCGTTCCTTTTTATATTGACCGCATAGAAGATAAAAACGGTAACCTGCTACAACAATTTACCCCTAAGAAAAAACCTGCTATGAGCAAAGAACATGCTTATCTAATGATCCACATGTTAAAAGGTGGATTTGAAGAAGAAAGAGGTACAAGCCAAGGTGTCCCATGGACACTTAGGGATGAAGGTAATGAGTTAGGCGGAAAAACAGGTACAACACAAAATGCATCGGATGGCTGGTATATGGGATTAAGCAAAGACTTGGTGTCGGGTGCATGGGTTGGCGGTGATGATAGGGCCATACACTTCAGAAGCTGGACAAGCGGGCAGGGCGGACAAACTGCAAGACCCATTTGGGTCAAATTCATGTCAAAAGTATATGCTGATAAAACTTTAGGTATCACTAAAGGCCCATTCCCGAGACCTGAAAGACCTCTGAGCGTGGAGATTGATTGTGCCAAATATCAACTTGAAAGCAGTAGGTTCACGGACTTTGAGTATGATCAAAGCAGGAACGATTTTTAATGAGTAATTTATTTGAATTGATATAAAAAAACAGCCTTTTAGAAGGCTGTTTTTTTATATTTGTTAATTATGCAAGCCTCATCTTATTCCGTTGAAGAGTATCATTCCCTCCCTGATTTGCCTGGCGTATACAAGTATTTCAACAGCGAAAATGAACTGATTTATGTTGGAAAAGCCAAAAGCCTCAAAAAGAGAGTGAGTAGTTATTTTGTCAAAAGCCTGGGCCTGAATTACAAGACCAAAAGAATGGTGAAAGAAATCCAGAAGATTGAAATCACTATCGTTGATAATGAGTTTGATGCATTGTTACTTGAAAATAACCTCATTAAAAAAACCCAGCCAAAATATAATATCCTTTTAAAGGATGATAAAACCTATCCATATTTACTCCTGACCAATGAACATTTTCCCCGGATTTATCAAACAAGGAAATTGATCCCAGGAAAGGGAAATTTCTTCGGTCCATTTGCGAGTGTCAAAGCCATGAATAATGTCCTGGACCTGATCAGAAATATTTTTACTGTACGCACCTGCAGGCTTGACCTCAGTCCTCCCAAAATCAAAGAACAAAAGTATAAAGTATGTCTGGAATACCATTTGGGAAATTGTCTTGGCCCCTGTGAAGGACTGCAATCCGAGTCAGATTATCTCATTGAGATTGAGCAGGCTAAGAATATCCTGAAAGGAAACATGACTATTGCCAAAGCTTACTTTAAAAAGCAAATGCAGGAAGCTGCGGATAATTTAGCTTTCGAAAAAGCCCATTATTTCAAAAACAAACTGGAACTGCTGGAGAAATACCATGCCAAATCACTGATCACCACTCCGACTATAACCAACCTGGATGTCTTTGGCATAGAAACAGACGAAAAAACGGCCTATGTCAATTACCTGAAAATCAAAAATGGATCTGTCATTATTACCAAGACGGTTGAACTCAGGAAAAAATTAGATGAATCAGAGGCTGAACTTTTGTTGACGGCGATCATTAGACTGAGAGATCAGTTTAACAGTGATGCCCAGGAGATCATTGCCAATATCCCACTGGAGGAAGAATTTGAGGGGTTAAATTTTGCAGTTCCAAAAATCGGTGATAAAAAGAAATTAATTGACCTTTCATTAAAAAATGCCAGGTATTATAAAAAAGAAAAGCTCTTAGCCTCCGGTGATGTCAGTGATAAAAAATTCAGGGTATTGAAGCAGCTTCAATCTGACTTATCTCTTAAAGAAATGCCCGACCACATTGAGTGTTTTGATAATTCCAACATTCAGGGAACAAACCCTGTGGCTAGTATGGTATGTTTTATTAATGGTAAGCCGGCAGTCAAAGAATATAGGCATTATCATATTAAAACAGTGGAGGGCCCAAATGATTTTGCAAGCATGACGGAAGTCGTGGGAAGACGTTATCGAAGAATCATCGAAGAAGAGAAACCATTACCAAAGCTTATTGTAATCGATGGAGGCAAAGGCCAACTTTCCTCAGCAGTAGAAGCCCTGAAGGAGCTGGACATTTATGGCAAAGTCCCTATTATCGGTATAGCCAAAAGGTTGGAAGAAATATATTTTCCAGAGGATCAATTCCCAATACATATAGACAAAAAATCTGAGTCTTTAAGATTGATTCAAAGAATTAGAGATGAAGCACATAGATTTGCGATCACATTTCATCGTCAGGTAAGGAGTAAAAATGCTTTCGGTTCCCTCCTGACCAATATTGATGGAATTGGCGATAATACTGCGGAAAAGTTATTAATTAAATTCAAATCGCTCAAGAAAATCAGGGAAGCAACAGTTGAGGAAATTTCAAGTATTATTGGGAGGGATAAAGCCGAAAAAGTTTACAATGCCCTAAAAGAAAAAAAGAGCGGATAATTCCGCTCTTCTATTTTTTTACCATTCCCAAAGTCCGTTTTCGAAATCTAGAAGCTTATATTCAAATTCAAGTGAATTCAAAAAGGCCTGCAATTCAGGATTAGGGTGACCTGGTTTTACCAAATCAGCAATATAGGCGTTGTCTGGATTTGTATATCTTCGTACAACTGACCTGAACAGCCTTTGATCAAATACCTGATCATAAGTCAAGACTTTAGCCGTATTCTGGAAAATCAGCCATTTGGCTTCAGGATGATCCATAAAGTGGTTATAAAAGTCTTTGAACCTGATAAATCCAATGGTTTTTTGACCTGCATTGGCATTGGTCTGTGAAGGCATTACCAACTCAATGTACTTGACATCAAATTTGATTTGAGAGTGATGCTTGTCAAAGACAAAATCTTCCATAAAATCAAGGTAATACAGTTGTTTAACAAAGATACTGTCGCCATTTGCTGCAATCCAGAAATTCTCCTGAAATTCGGAAATTGATAGGGGTCTCGTGAATTTATCATCACCAAAAACCTCCAGAGCATTGTCTTCCACAATTGCTTTGTAAATATGGTTGACGATACCATCATTTTTGGTATCTCCCGAGCCATATAATGGCTGATTGTATTTTTCACGAAGATCAATTCTCCTCCAGACTGACAATTGATACATTTTATCGTCCTCTCTTATAGGATGAGCAGAGAAAATAGTATCCATTTTGAATTGCCTGTCGCCAGTGGCCGAAGGGGTAACACTGGTAGCTCCCTGCCCTTTGGCGTCTATTCC
>CAZLJT010000131.1:0-422 GCA_964559905.1 uncultured Aquiflexum sp. | reverse complement strand
CGAGGATGACTACACAAAGCGCTAAAAGACCAATAAATTTAGTATGAAGTTTCATATTCATTTTATTTAGGAGTAATGCCATCTGTCATTACCCATCTATTATTTAATCGTTATACTGTAAATTTCAGGCTGTGTATTCCTGATTTTATTGCCTCGGAAGTTAGTTCTTGTCACTTCAGTTACCCTGACAACAAGCCTATCACCACTTCGAGAAGAAGCCAATAAATTCCTGATAGCAACATTTTTGCCCGAAATATTTACCTTTTCCCGAGGAACTTCATTTCTAAGAAGTATCACCTCGCCACCCGTTACCTCAAAGTTTGCATCTCTTGCCATAGTCCTACCGAAAGTAGGTTCCGGAATTGCATCTACTATCAAAGTAGATGGGCCCGGGGCAGGATAAGCCACACTTAGGTCTATCT
>CAZLJT010000130.1:1871-10105 GCA_964559905.1 uncultured Aquiflexum sp. | reverse complement strand
TGTGCCAAATTGGGTGATTTGGTCCAAGTGGCAGAAGGACAGGAAAAAGAAGAGGCTTCCCTCCTGCTTGACCTGCTGACCCCGATAGCCAAATCCTATCCTTCGGAAATGTGCTGCCTGACTACTTCGGCAGCTGTACAGGTTTTGGGAGGTGCGGGATATACCACAGACTTTCCGGTGGAGCAATACTACCGCGAAGCCCGTATCCATCCCATTCATGAAGGGACAACCGGTATTCATGGTTTGGATTTGTTGGGCAGAAAGGTCTTGATGCAAAATGGCAAAGCGGTAAAGGTTTTTGTTGAAAAAATAATGCAGTCCATTGCAAAGGCCAAAGAAGATATCACCTTACTCCCTTATGCCGAAAAGCTTGAAAAATACCTGCAAAGGGCACAACAAACAAGTGGACACTTAATTGCTAAGGCCGGCAAAAATCCGGAAGAATTCCTTGCAGATGCCACCCTATATTTGGAATACCTCAGCATCCTGACAATTGCCTGGCAATGGCTTCATCAAGGTTTTATCTCCCAGAAGGCCTTGGATTCCGACAGTCCCGAAAAAGACTTCTACCAGGGCAAAATCATGTGCATGCGGTATTTCTTTGAATATGAATTGGTCAAAATGGATGGATTGGGCAAAAGGCTGGTTTCAGGAGATATGGTAACGGTGGAGATGCGGGGGGAGTGGTTTTGAGCCAGCAAACCTCTACTCTTCTCCTTCCAAAAGCCTGATAAAATGGAATAAACTATGCAAATGGTCAATATGATCCGGGGCTGTATTGCCTGCAAAAGCCAAAACTTTAAAATCACCTTTGATGGATTGACCGACTTGCTGCATACCCAAAGGACCTGCTTTCAGCACTGCTTCACGGCCCATACCCATAGCCCTTAGCAGAAAATCAGCAGATTCTGTGGTGCTTACAAAAGTTCCCGGAAACACGCTGCTATGCGTCAAAACAAATTTTTTATGTCCTGAGACCGCATCTTCGGCCAAACGCAAAAATACATCCAAGTCTTCCTCCTTGATCTTCCCTCCTTGGGAAAGTGGAGTTGCTTCAGGAATATATCCTGCATGCAGCCCATCAAGTAATAGAACCCCATTGATCAAATCGTAATGGTCTGTTCTCAAAATTGCCCTTATAGCACCATATCCGGCGCTAAAACCGGAAAGGTATATACCGCTTATTGGCTTATTCAAATTTGCTTTAATTCCTGATAGCAGCGCATCAAAATTCGCTTTTTCCAAAAATGGAGCGGAATAGGCACTGGAACCCGAACCCAAATTAACTGCAACCCCTACCCATTTTTCATTTTGGTCAATAGCATGGGCAAGAATACTTTCATGGCCATGAAAGTGTATCAGCAGGTTTATAGAATCATAATTGTTTTTTTCATCTACAAACAACACGGGGTTTTTCGCAAAAATACCCTCAAGCTCAATCCTTTCACCGGTAAATCCAGATCCGTCTACCCGCTGATGTGGCCGGATATTTTCCTCCATGGGAGATGGAAATTGGGCAGTAAGCCCCACTTCTTTATTGCCCTTACAAGAGAAGAAACTTATACAAATCAGAAAAAGTAAAATCCTGTACATTTTTATGGAGAGATGCATATCCGAAAATAACGGATAAGGAATGACAATAAAAAAGCAAGGGATCAAAAAATACTTTTACTAAAGGTTCAGGCTGATCAATTAGACAAGACTACCAATTGCTCT
This sequence comes from uncultured Aquiflexum sp., assembly GCA_964559905.1. GTDB lineage: Bacteria > Bacteroidota > Bacteroidia > Cytophagales > Cyclobacteriaceae > Aquiflexum. The sequence continues at coordinate 8,389 of CAZLJT010000130.1, read as the reverse complement.
ATGGTGGCATAATCCCTGATATTACCTTTTTGGTCAGAGTTTTCATCTCGCCATTGTTTGGCAGTTTTTCCAAAAAGAGCCACATTGAGCACATCTGCTTCATTGGCATAGATGAAAGAAGCCTGAATTTTACTGATTTCAGTAGGAATCAGATTCTCTTTGATGGCATCTGTATGTATATGGTAATTAACTTTGGCAAGGGTTCTTTGAAAATTCCATTCAAGTTTTAGGCGGTCGCTTTCGCTTTCTTTTAGCCGTTGATATTCCTTAACAAGGAATAATTGGAATTTAGGGCTAATCCACATTCCAAAATGGAAAGCAATATCTTTGTGAGCATAAGTACCACCATACCTTCCTGCTTTTGCGGTGATTCCTATTGCATTGGTTATTTCCAGCCAATTCTTAACGGACAACACAAAATTGTTGCTTCCCGCTTGATTTCTAATTGTACCGAATTCGGTATAATTAAAATCGGAATTGTATAAAGCTTCCCATTCTCCAAGATATTCATTAGTGCTTTTTAAACTCAGCCATTTAATTATTACAACCTCTTGCAATTGGCTCTTTGCCATATCCGTAAGTGAGATAAAGTCATTTTGATCTTGAGAAATAATTGAAATTTCAACTCCATCAATATTTATTTTCTTTTTTTTAGGCAAGGTTGTCACCCCAACAATAATTCTATAAAAAAACAAAACTCCCGCAGGTGACCTAACCTGGGGAGTACCTAGCTGCTACGTACGGTTGCTAACCGTATTCCTTTATTCCTTCCTTCAAGTATTTCTGATTTACCAATAACTAGCCGCCCCATTCAGCATTTTCAATACCACTTCTCCCCCCTATACATCTCGGTTTTTGCGGCATGTTCGCGGTTATAGAGCCGGAGGTAATTTTCGTCCACAACACGGATACGGTAGCCCAATAAGTGGAAAAGCGGACCGGTAAAGAATCTGGCTATTTTCAGATTTACCCTAAGAATTTCCTTTTCACGGTTGTCCCATCGAATCCCCGGCAATAAGGTCAAAAAGTTGTCTGCCTTTGTTTTCCTAAGAAATGAAGACAACTTCAATGCAAACTTGGGAATACCTCTAATGATAAAAAAACCGTCACTGCCCTGACTTTGGTAAAGGGGCATAAACAGCCTTGAAGCATATTTGGATTTGATGACTTTTCCGTTACTGATGGCCAGAGGTGTTTCTTTCTTGACAAATTGAAAACTCTCAAAACCCGGAAGCATTTTAAATTCTTCTTCCTGCATGATTTGATAGAGGTAAGTGATTTCAAAAATCTCCTTTATGCTTTCGGAAGCTTCTTCCAGTTCATTGTAATACTCCTGATATTGATCAAGTGATTTCTTTTTAATCAGACGGGCAAAAACCAGACACAGATAAACAAAAGCGATGTGGTTGGAAATCGCTTCTTTCCCGTCATGCTGACCCGACTCAAATCCAATGGCCACATAACCTGCCTGATTGATAAAACTTAACAATGGTCCATCAAGAAATTCTTCTATTCCCAGTACAATAGGTACAGGAAATAATTCTGAAAATTTACGGTTGATCAGTGCGTCATTGATGGTGATAAATGGAAGTGTCTTGCTTGAAGTAGTATGCAGGTCAATAAAATAAAATGGACCATTTCCCTTTTCCAAAATTTCCTCAACTAACTTCAGAATAACCACTAATTCCTCTTCTTCTGGACTAAGCGAATCTTTTTTGACAATACGCCTGATATTTGATTTTGTCCAGAGTCTGTTCAGGTCCTCCTTCAGATATCTGGCATTTACGGCTAAAGCTTTTAAATTACCGGAAATACCCATGACAGTTCCACGAAGTTTGTCTTTTTGATTTTCCAGATCCTCAAAAACTTTTTTCAAAGCAAATATACCTGCTACTTCATTCCCATGAATGCCGGCAAAAAAGACCAAGGTGGGTCCTTTTCTTCCAGTTTCTATACGCCCGATTACCCTATCAATCGTGATTTTTTCCTGAAGGGCTTTACTATAAATTTCAATCATAAAAATCACATATCGTTTGAAGTGACTATCCCGATCAATTTATTAGCCTTGACCACAGGAAGGCAATTGAAATTATGGGATTTCATCAATTCCTTTGCTTCATCAAAATCCATGTCCTGAGGAATGCAGACCAAGGACCTTGTCATCACTTCTCCGACTGGTATGGCATCAATATCATCTCTGACTTGATATTTTTCAATATCTGTCCAGCTAATCAATCCGACCAGTTCTTTATCATTTTTGATCACAGGCATATGATGGATTTTTTTCCACTTCATCAGATAAACAGCCAATTCCAGACTGTCTTTTTCCTGGATGGAAAATATATCCGTATTCATTACATGGTGAACTTTCTTTTTGATATTGAAAGTAGTGGTCGCATCTGACTTCAGTATTTCCCAATCGGAAACAGGGATTTCTTTTTCCTGATTAAGGTACATATTTGCTGTCAGCACCTGCAGCGCTTCATTTCTTTTTTTTGTAAACAAGAGATTTCTATAGCTCCTGACCATCCAATCCGCCCCGGTTTGGGCCTTCACTCTTTTTTCGATGATGGATAAGTAATATACGATGTCTTTTTCCAAGACGCCCATGCTTCTGAGACCTTCATAGGCCATGGGAAGAAATTTTTCCAAAATCAATTTTTGGCTTGAAACCAATTGACCATCCCAAAAAAACTGAGACTTCATACCATATCGGGCCGCACTATAAAAGTTTGAATTGGCATCCTTAAAATCCATTACTTCATGAATCTTATCATATTCCTTTGTTCTACCTCGCATCAATCCTACCCAAAATGCCATATTGGCTACTTCATCCTTTTTGGTTGGTCCTGCGGGTATATATCTATTCTCTATTCTAAGATGTGGTTTTCCTCCTCCTACTCCAAAGCATGCTCTGTTCCAACGATAAACAGTACCATTATGAATACTTAGCGCATTGAGCTTTGGAATACCGCCATTCTCCAAAACCTCCAAACTATCTTCAATAGATTCTGCTGTCAGCAAGCATCGGAACCTAGCAATATTGTCTTTGAATATATCCGAGATGGACCCTGTGTGCCAATGGTTTTCAAAACTCACCCTCGATTGGGATTCATTCAAAAGATAGGAATTTGCCCGGATATCCACTGATTGGGAAAATAAAGCTATCCTCGTTTCATTCCATAATTCTTTCCCAAAAAGCAAAGGGGAATTACAACAAACCGCCAAAACAGGACCTGCTATAGCCTGTGCCCAATTAAAACTCTCAATAAACTCATCAGGGTTGATTTGAAGATGCATCTGAAAGCTGGTATTACACCCTTCCAACATAATACTATCATGCAAAAGGGAGATTTCATCTACCCCTTTGATATGTATACTGATATCCTGGTCCCGCAATTCCATTGCGACTTGGTTTAAAACAGCGTAGCGCTTCACTTTGGTCATATTTTCCAAGGTGATATGCTTTTGGGAAAGCGTTGGTAAGATTCCTGTCAGCAAAATTTTTGAATCCAATTCGGCTGCAGCATCACTTGCTTTAAATACCAATGCATTCAGCTGTTTATATAAGCGACTAAAACAATCTCCCTTAAGTTCTATTGGATCCAGGTTAATTTCAAGATTGAAATTCCCTATTTCCGTTGTGAAATGAGTATCATTGATATTCTCCAACAATTCAAGGGCATTATTATTGGGAAGGAATTCATTGTTGAGAATAAAAAACTCCTGCTCTGCCCCTATCCGGATCGGGATTTTTTCAATCATGTCCCGTTCCAGCATCATTTCCAATGCCTGAATGTCTTTAATAAGCCTGTGAAAATATTCAGACTTATCTTTCTTGCTTTTTAGTTTGATAACATTGCTGATGCCCATAAAGGTCGGGTTGTTTTTTAATTGACTCTCAAGTTAGCGATTTACAACAGCTGAAAATATGATAGAAGTCATCATAAACCTTATCTTTTCTCATTGATTTGAAAATAATGAGGGGCAAATCTGCATTCAGTAAGAAATGAATTAAAAGACAGATGAAAGAGTTTAAAATGACTTGATCCAATATTCAACGGACTCCGCGAGATTTTTCTTGGCCCGAAGCTGAAAATCATTTTGTTCAAAATCCAGATCCGGCAACACCTCTACCTGATCAAATCCGGAGCCATCCCCACCTTTGCCAGAAGTAAAAAGTACAGTTTTCTTTCGATGCTTTTTTGCCAACTGCAACAACTCGAAACTACCTTTACCCCCTGCTGACTGATTGTCATATCTGCCTTCACCGGTAATGATGATATCTGCTTTGACTATTTTTTCCTCCATTTTTACTTGCTGAAAAAACCATTGAGCTCCCATTTGGATTTCCACAGGAAAAAAGAAAGAAAGTCCAAAAGCAATTCCTCCTGCTGCGCCATAACTTGGTCGGTCTACTACAGGTTGGCCTGTTTTTGAGGAAAGTAATTTCAAAACTTCAGTACAGGAGTTTTCATACTCCTTCATATCTTCTTCCTTCAAACCCTTTTGGGGACCAAAAACAGGGATAGCTCCCTGAATACCGTAAAAGTGATTATTGACATCGCAGAGACAGGTAAAACTTAGCAAAGGCTTGGGAATGGGGCTTTGTATATACCTGATTTTTTTAAAGAAAATGTCGGAAAACAAAGTGATCTCCCGTCCGTTCTCATCCAAAAACAAAAAGCCCAACCCTCTCAAAATTCCCAATCCCAGATCTATAGAGGCACTTCCTCCTAATCCCAATACGATATGCTTAGCTCCGGAATGGATGGCTTTCAGGATCAATTCACCTGTTCCATAGGTGCTCGCTATCCAGACATCTCTCTCATTGGGCTTCAATGATTTGATACCTGAAACTGTGGAAACATCCAAATAGGCAATTCCATTGATTTTGTCCATAAAAAAAAATCCTTCGATAGGACGACCTAAAGCATCCAAGGCAAAATGATGAAATAGAGGCATATTCAATGCTTTGCCCAACAAATAACAAGTACCGTCTCCCCCATCGGCAATAGGGCAAAGTATCGTATCTACATCGCATTTATTTGATAAAATCGCTGAGCGGATTATTGCTGCTGCCTCATCGGCTTCGATTGTACCTTTAAATGCATTGGGGGCAATGAGGATTTTCATTATTTAGAAGTGAGATGTGAGATGTGAGACCCAAGACATAAGATTTAAGATGCAATGGGTTTTCTGATTCAGATTGGGAAATGAAAATTAAAAGCCAATCAGGAATCTTAAACCTTTCAAGTCACTAATCTCTAAATTTTTCAAAATTTTAATTTTTCAATTTTCTATCTTCTATCTTACTTTCTCATTTTATCGAAATAAACCTTTGAAGCGGCTTTAACTTTTGGAGCCAAATAAATGGTGGAAATCATGGTTGGAATAGCCATAATAGCATACATACCGTCAATAAAACTCACAACCACTTCCAATGAAGCTACTGCCCCAGCTACGATGGTAACCAAATAGAAGTAATTATAATAATTGGCTTTCTCGGCTCCGAATAGATAATTGAAACACTTATGTCCATAATAGGAATAAGTAAACATGGTAGAAAGAGCAAAGACCAAAACAGCTATCATCAACAGGTATTTTCCAAATCCCGGCAATGCCATTTCAAATGCAGAAAGCGTCAACCTTACTCCATCATTTTCGGTGGATTCCCACACACCCGTCAAGAGTATGACCAATGCTGTCAAAGTACATACCACAATGGTATCAATAAATGGTCCCAACATCGCTATCAGACCTTCCCTTACCGGTTCATTATTTTTGGAAGCACCATGGACCATGGGTGCGGTTCCTATCCCGGCTTCGTTGGAGAATGCCGCTCTCCTCGCTCCTATCACTATAACCGCTCCAACAGCACCACCCATAGCTGCTTGTCCTGTAAATGCATCTGAAAGTATCAACCATATCATAGAAGGAACATTCTCTATGTATTGGATCATGATCAAAATTACAGTGGCAAAATAAAGAATCACCATAAAGGGAACCAATTTGGAAGCGACAGCGGCTATTCTTTTTATCCCGCCAAGAATTACTATTGCAACAGTAATCATCATCAATATTCCCAATACCCACTTGGTACTTTCCCCATTATCCAAACCGTTTGGAATCAACAAAACAGATCTCAAGACCGCTGTCAATTGATTGGCTTGAAATATGGAAAGCAGTCCCAACACCCCTGCTACAGAAAATAGGACAGCCAACGGTTTCCATCTTTTTCCCATCCCTTCTTCGATTACATACATTGGTCCGCCCTGAATTTCTCCAGAACTGTCTTTGCCCCTATACATGATTGCCAGGCTACAGGAAAAATATTTGGTAGCCATGCCTACAAAGGCAGACATCCACATCCAAAATATTGCTCCGGGACCTCCCATATTGATCGCTATGGCTACTCCGCTGATGTTTCCCAAACCTACTGTTGCCGCTATCGCCGCTGAAAGTGCTTGTCTGGAAGATATCTGTCCCGTTAAGTTGGTTTCATCGTATTTTCCCCT
>CAZLJT010000130.1:239-1861 GCA_964559905.1 uncultured Aquiflexum sp. | reverse complement strand
TCCCAAATGCCTAAAAGGTAAAAATCCAGAATAAACAAACAAGACAAAACCTCCGCCCATTAACAAGATGAGCATGGGTGTATCCCAAATCCAGTTACTGAAGTTAACTATATAGTCTCCCATTATTTTATTTGAAATGAAACAGCATATTAAGTTCAATTTTTTGGAATTACAAACCCGATTGTTTTGAGATCTTTTTCGGTTATTTAAAGCTTTTAATTTTATAAGCCTCCAAACTTCCAATTCAAAACCTTATTTTTGCCGCCATGTCGAGAAAGATGAAAAATAAGGTGATCAATGACCTTAGAATAGAAAGAATTGCCGCTGAGGGTAAATGTATAGGGCATCATGATGGAAAAGTGGTTTTTGTCCAGAATGTTGCCCCAGGGGATTTGGTAGATGTCCGGATCACCCGTGGAAAAAGTTCTTTTATGGAAGGCGAGGCTATCAAATTCCATGAGTATTCAAAAGACAGAATCGAACCTTTTTGTTCACATTTTGGAACGTGTGGTGGCTGTAAGTGGCAACACATCAATTATGATTTGCAAAAAACCTATAAATGGCAACAGGTGGTGGATCAATTTGAAAGGATAGCTAAAGTTGAAATGCCTGAAGTATTGCCTATTTTGGGTTCAAGTGAAACCCAATATTATAGAAACAAACTTGATTATACTTTTTCCAATAACCGTTGGCTTACAAGAAGTGAGATAGACTCAGGAGAGGAATTTGAAAGAAACGCCTTGGGTTTTCATGTCCCAAAGATGTTTGATAAAATTGTAGACATCAACCACTGCTACCTTCAAGGCGGAATCTCCAATGATGTCAGAAATAGTCTTAGGGATTTTGCCCTGAATGAAAGCCTAACCTTCTATGATCTAAAAAAACAAAAAGGGTTATTGAGAAACCTTATCATCCGAACTACCACGACGGGAGAATCAATGGTCATTGTGCAGTTTGGGGAAAATGATGCACCCGGAATAGAAAAAGTCATGGAATTTTTAAACTTGAAATTCCCCGAAATTACCTCCCTATTGTATATCATCAATCAAAAAGGAAATGAAACCTTTAATGATCTCACTGTCCACGCTTTTTCCGGAAAGGATTATATAGAAGAGGAAATGGAAGGGCTAAAATTCAGGATAGGTCCCAAGTCATTTTATCAGACCAATTCCAAACAGGCGTACGAATTGTATAAAGTAGCAAGAGAATTTGCTGCATTGAAGGGTGATGAAGTAGTATATGATCTCTACACCGGTACCGGAACAATTGCCAATTTCGTCGCAAAACAAGCCAAGCAGGTCATAGGTATAGAATTTGTCGAAGCAGCGATAGCAGATGCAAAGCTTAATTCCCAAGTCAATGGCTTGAAAAACACCCTTTTTTATGCAGGGGATATGAAAGATTTGTTAAACGACGAATTTATAGCTAACCATGCAAAGCCTGACGTCATCATCACGGATCCTCCACGTGCAGGCATGCATGAAGATGTAGTCAAAATGTTGCTCCATCTTGAAGCTCCGAAAATCGTCTATGTAAGCTGCAATCCGGCCACCCAAGCCAGAGATGTAGCACTTTTGTCTGCTAAATATGCCATAGACAAAATACAGCCTGTGGACATGTTT
>CAZLJT010000130.1:0-229 GCA_964559905.1 uncultured Aquiflexum sp. | reverse complement strand
CATTCCATGTAGAAAATGTTGTACGCCTAACTTTAAAAAAATGATTTCAGATTTCAATGACCCGGAATTGAGCGGGAAGTATTTGGGGACTATTACCAAAGATTTCATCAATGTTTCAGAAATTTTGAAAGAGGCATCCTATCAGGTCAGAAGCCGAAAATTTTCTGGGCATCCTATATTCCCAATTTCAAAAAATGAGCAACCTATTGGGCAATTGCTTTTGGGAAAA
>CAZLJT010000129.1:0-10219 GCA_964559905.1 uncultured Aquiflexum sp. | reverse complement strand
CATCTCCATATCAATTTCAAAAAAGAAGAAACTGAGGGAGTCGCCACCAAATGGCACAGATCTACCTTATTGCTCTTGGCCATTACCCTACACAATATTCCTGAAGGTCTCGCAGTAGGCATTCTTTTTGGTGCTGCTGCCAATGGCATGGAAGGTGCTAGTATTTCTGCTGCAGTAGCTTTGGCCATTGGAATTGGGATCCAGAATTTCCCTGAGGGATTGGCCGTCGCAGTGCCATTGAGAAGACAAGGGGTAAGCCGTAGAAAAAGCTTTTGGTATGGCCAGTTATCCGCCGTTGTGGAACCTATTGCCGGGGTTTTAGGTGCTGTTGCCGTCATTCATATGCAAAATGTGTTGCCTTATGCGCTTTCATTTGCGGCGGGAGCTATGATTTATGTGGTAGTAGAAGAAGTTATTCCCGAAACGCAGCGGGACAAGTATACTGATTTGGCAGTTTTGGGATTCATGTTAGGATTTACAGTCATGATGATCCTGGATGTAGGACTGGGATAGAGAAGTAGGTTCAAGGAATTACAACAATCCACTGCTTTTCATGCATAGCCAGATTGGTTGGTTAAAAGTGGGGGATGATAAAAAACTCTGGATGGATTTATACATAGTATTTGGAACTCTTTTATTTGCTTTAATTCTTTTTGCTTGGGGAAAATTCAGACATGACCTTGTCGCTATTGCCTGTCTTCTGATCCTTACATTGACCAATATAGTCCCCTATGAAGAGGCATTTATGGGATTTGCCCATCCTGCAGTCATCACAGTAGCAGTTATTTTAATCATCAGTAGGGCACTTCAGGAATCTGGACTGATCGCGATACTTGGACAGAAAGTCCTGAAAACAGGAGACAACTTTACACTTCAGATTACCCTGCTTTGTATCATTGTCTGTATAGCCTCTGCTTTTATGAACAATGTCGGCGCCTTGGCCATCATTATGCCCGTTGCCATTCATATTGCCAATAAAAGTGGGCATTCTCCTTCCTCTTTCCTGATGCCAATTGCCTTTTCATCTCTCTTAGGAGGTATGATTACGCTCATAGGAACACCTCCGAATATCATTATTGCCAATTTCAGAAAAAATGAAGTTGGTCAAACTTTTTCAATGTTTGATTTTGCCCCTGTGGGCATAGGTTTAAGTATATCCGGATTGATTTTTATAATTTTTATAGGCTGGAAATTCCTGCCCAAAAGAATCAAATCTAACAAAGACCCTGATATTTTCAATATCAATGATTACATCACTGAAATAATCATTGATGAAGAGTCCAAATTAAATGGTAAACCTTTACAGGACCTGATTGAAATTTCTGATGGGGATCTGCAGGTTTTGAATATCGTCAGAAACAAATACCTGATGCATACCCCTGATATGGGTATGATATTAAAAAAAGGAGATATAATTTCCATTGAAGCGGATTCTGAAGATTTACAGGAATTTCTCCATAAGAGTAATACCAATCTGATAGCAGGTAAAGAAGACCTTGAAAATCTGATCGGCGGAGAAGATATCTCCAATGTGGAAGCAGTTGTCATGGCAGATTCGGGTATTATCAACCAAACAGCAGTAAGTCTGAGTATGAGAAACCGCTATGGGATCAATCTGCTCGCCATATCAAGACAGGATAAAAAAATCAAAAAGAGATTGGACCATGTACCATTCAAAACCGGAGATGTACTTTTATTGCAGGGAAACACCCAAAAAATAGCCGAGACTCTGAAAGATATCGGCTGTCTTCCTCTGGCTGACAGGGGGTTTGACGTTGGCAAACCAAGAAAAATCATTGTTCCGGTTTTGATATTTTTATTATCTATTGGGATCGTCATTTTGGACTGGGTGCCTGTTTATATAGGCTTTACCCTTGCAGCAGTGGCTTTGGTCCTAAGTAAAACCCTAAAGCTGAAAGATGTATACAGCAGCATCGATTGGCCGGTTATAATTCTACTTGGTGCACTGATGCCTATTGGAGATGCCATGGAAAGTAGTGGTGGGGCAGACTTGATTGCAAAGAATATTTTGCAACTGAGCAATTCATTTCCTCCTGAAGCAACCGTAGCAATACTGTTTATAGTCACCATGCTGCTTTCGAATATCATCAATAATGCCGCAACAGTAGTAATAATGGCACCCATTGGACTTAGTCTGTCTCACGTGATGGAACTATCACCTGACCCATTTTTGATGGCTATTGCTGTGTCGGCCTCTGCAGCCTTTATGACTCCCATCGGACACCAATCCAATACTTTGGTAATGGGGCCCGGGGGTTATACTTTCAAGGATTATTTCAAAATGGGGCTCCCTATGTCTATTTTAATTATCCTTATTGGAATACCGATTATTTTATATTTCTGGCCTTTGACGAAATGAAAATTTTACATTTTTGAGACAAACCTGTAATTTTTGCTTGATCATTATTACCCCAAATTCCTTACAAATCCATTTACCCGATTCCTAAACCTTTTCAGGTCACTCAGGAGTGCTTCAAATGGCATTAAACCAACTATTTTTTAGGTTGCACATAAAAAGGGTTTGAACCCAATTCAGCTACGATGTTTTTGATGGATTTCTGCGCTCTGACACTATTGCCTGCTGCATCAAGGCGTGGAGATATAACCGCTATGCCAAACTGACCCGGATAAAAAGCAATGATACCTCCACCTACTCCGCTTTTACCAGGCAAACCAATATTATAAATCCATTGGCCGGAATCATCATAGAGTCCGGCGGTTGCCATGATGGGGATGACATGGGCTACAGTCTGATAGGAAACCACTTTCTTTTTTGTTATAGGGTTTGTCCCTCCATTGGCAAAAGTTGCCGCCATGATTGCCAAATCCTTTACATTGACAGCAAGTGCACACTGTTTGGTATAAATATCCGTAGCTTCCTGAGGATCAAAATACATCCTTTCATATGCATTCAATAACATGGCAATTGCTTGATTTCTTTGGTTGGTGGCCGCCTCACTTTTATAGACAGGTTGGTCAATACTGAGTCTCCTTCCAGCAAATTCATCAAAAGTGGTTTTTATCAGATTCCATTTCTCATCATAGGTATCTCCCTTAATCAAGCTTGTTGTGGCAATTGCCCCAGGGTTAACCAAAGGATTGATCTCCTTCCCCTGATTCATTTCAATGGCAATAATGGAATTGAACGCCATTCCTGTGGCATCCACCCCTACTTTTTCCAATATTTCATCCGAACCGGAATCCTCAATTACTTTTGCCATGGTAAAAACTTTAGAAATGGATTGAATGGAAACCTCAGTACCAATATTCCCTTCTGTAAAAACTTTACCATCTGTTGTTACAATGGCCAATCCAAAAAGCTCTGGATCAACTTTGTCCAATTCAGGAATATAATTGGCATTTGAACCCTCTTTGTCATCTTTGAATTTTTCATAAGCATTTTTCAAAGCTGCCTGATACTCTTTATCTGTCCAGGATTTCCTTTGGGCATATCCATTCCAACATATTGAAAAGATAAAAATTGACAACAAGATCAAATTGGGAACACATAATTTTCGAATCTCTGTTTTCATAACAGTTGAATTTATGGTTAAGAATATTTGGGACTAATTTGAATCCATTAGTTAAACAAAACTTTTCAAATGAATTAAATCTGCACGAAAATGAAAATATCCAATTAAATTTATAAATTAATTTTTATAATTAAACAAATATATATTTTTTTAATTTTTATTTTAATATACCATGATTTAATTTGGATAAAATTAATTTAACATTGAATATATTTCATTAAAGCAATATAAACAATCTAAAATAGTTATTTTTTTAAAAAAATAATATTTATTCAATAAAAAAATAATAAATCTGTAAAAAAATTATTTATATTTATTTTAATATTTTATATAACTATAATTATATAAATAATTTGAATTTAATTTACATTTTAAAAATATTTATAACTGTATTAAAATCTTTCATACACAAATAAAACTTTTAGTCATGAGAACAAAAAATCAGATTATTGCCTTATTTATTCCTTTCTTATTGTTAGAAATATCGGTACATGCCCAAGAGGAAGCCGATAGATATCCTCAGAGATTCAGGTACAGGTATGTGGAGCCCGGAGCTTTTCAGGACAGTACATTAACTGCTGGATTTGACCCATCCCTATACCACCCTTTTTTTATAAAAAGTAAAGACGGGCAGTATTCTTTGAACATCTCTGCCTATGCCCAACTGAGATATAATGTGGCTTTTTTGAGCAATACTCCTGAAGAAATCAATTCAACTAATCTGGGTTATAACCTTGGGAGGTTTAGGACATTTTTTGAAGGTAATCTGACCGATAAATTTTATTATCATCTCAGGACTAATGTTAACCCTTCTGGAAAATTTGAACTGATTGCCGCTTATATCCAATATAATATTGACAATAAAAACTGGCTGAGATTTGGACGGCAGTTTATGGCGCTCAGTTTGGAAGATTGGATGTATCCTTTGGACCTGGCGGCCATTGAATTCTCAGCCATGGATTTTGAATTCGCCATTTGGAGCTCGTTTGGATTGCAATGGAGGCATATTGTCAATGATAAATTCAGAACCTATGCCTCTGTGGGTAACGGATCGTATGGAGGCAGGAGGGATTTTCCTGCTCCTGCAGCATCTGATTTGGCTTTGATTGCCAGAGGTGAATGGAATATCATGGGTGGTTCTTGGGGACGATGGGATGATATGGTGGGGAGACGTGATAAATTCCCTTTGGGACTACTTCTTGGTTTTAGTATTGGTAATCAGTTCAGATTTGACAAAGAGGTAATTCAGACCGAATCAAATGGTGGCACACAAGTCAATGTGGATTTCAGTTTGCAGGGAGAAAATATCCACCTTTTCTCTGCATATAACAGGACTTGGAAACGATATGAAACGGGAGTTGGTCAAAACGCCTACAGGGAAGGCTTCTATACTACATTGGGATATTGGCTTGATAACCAATGGTTTTCTTATGCCCGGTTTGATTTTGTAGGTAAAGGAAACACTCCAGATCCACAAGGCAACCTTAAAAATTATGCGGCTCCGGGAGCTGGCATCAGTTATTACCCTTTCTTTTTCAACAACAAAGTTCGGTTTACTTTAGAATTCAACCACTTATCAAATCCAATTGATCAAACCACTGTGGCACCTGACGGACAACTTGGTTTTGTTCCTACTCCTTATGGTGCGCAATCATCAATTAGATTTCAGGCACAGTTTGGATTCTGACAGATCTAGAGTTAATTGCAATATCAAGGTTTCTGTAAAATGATAAAACGCATATTGATTATTTTGATATTCCTTTTAGCCATTATTTTTTTGGCATTCAAACTATCACCGTATCCGTCTGTTTGGATCATCAGATACGCTTTTAACAAAGAGGCAATCAAAGTCAATAAAGAACTGGAAAAGTTTGTACCGAATAACATTGAGAAAATCAGCAATGTGCAATATGACGAGAATGATAGCAATGCTTATTTGGATATCTATTTTGACAAGGAAGCTGTAAAATCAGGGAACAGACTCCCTGTCATCGTTTGGACCCATGGGGGAGGGTTGATTTCAGGTGATAAAAGTCAATTGAGCAATTACTCCAAAATCCTCGCTTCTAAAGGTTATGTGGCAATTTCTATAGACTACACCATTGCTCCTGAAGGAAAATATCCAACGCCCATGAAACAACTCAACAGTGCTTTGGCTTTTATCTCCTCCAATTCCGAAAAATTCCATGCGGATCCTTCCTTTTTTGTGCTTGCAGGAGACTCAGGTGGTTCTATGATAGCTGCTGCCACTGCCAATATCATAACCAGTCCAGAGTATGCCCAAATTACCAAGGTAGAACCAGGATTGTACCCTGACCAATTGAGGGGCTTACTTTTGTACTGCGGGATTTATGAAATTGACAACTTAAAAATCGAAGGGGCATTTGGTTCATTTTTAAGGACTGTGATGTGGGCTTATTTTGACATCAAGGACATTTCTAACGACGAATTTGCTAAAACTGCCTCTGTAACAAACTTCCTTACAAGCTCTTTTCCTCCCACCTTTATTTCGGCTGGCAATAATGATCCTCTGTTACCCCAATCAAGACTGTTAGCTGAAAAACTTTCAGGTTTAAATGTCTCAATAGATACTTTGTTTTTTCCCAAAAATCAGGCTCCTCCCTTAGGGCATGAATATCAATTTACACTGGATAATGCCGGCAAACTTGCCTTGAAAAGGTCTTTAAGTTTCCTTGATTCCATTGCCAAATAATACCCTATCCCATTATGATTACCTTAAGCCTTCTTTGACATCTCTCTACATTTTTTATTTTTCCCCCAATACGGCAGATGGTTCAACCGGTGGTTTCCTTTTCAGTCCGTACCCCTCAATGGCATATTTTCTAAGATGCACTTCCATTTCCTCCAAGGAGTCTGTCAATAAAAAAAGCTCTAAATCTTCTTTGTTGATCGTGCCATATTCAGCCAAATGCCGGATATATTCATAAAGGTGTTCGTGGAAATCACTGCACATCAAAACGACCGGAAAGCGTCTCATCACTTTGGTTTGTATCAAAGTCAATGCTTCAAAAAACTCATCTAAAGTACCAAAACCTCCGGGCATCACAATAAATGCAAAGCTGTATTTGGAAAGTAGCACCTTACGGACAAAAAAATATTTAAAGTCCATCCATTTATCCAAATAGGGATTGGGATGTTGTTCAAAAGGAAGGATAATATTACATCCAACGGATTTTCCCCCGACGTTTTTGGCCCCTCTATTGGCAGCTTCCATGATACCTGGCCCACCACCGGTCATGACGGTAAATCCCATTCTGCTTACCTTCTCCCCTACTTTTACAGCCAATTGGTAAAATTTATCCTTTTCTTCAAACCTTGCCGAACCGAAAACAGTAACACAAGGCCCCACAAAATGAAGCATTCTGAATCCTTTGATAAACTCCATCAAAACTTTGATAATGAATTTGAATTCCTTCCACCTCGACTGAGGTCCTGCATAAAAAGCTTCTTCCTCAGGATTTACCAAGGGCGAGAAATTTTTTATTTCCTCTTTTTTCATACCAATAGATTTTTTGTTTTTGTTTTTGTTTTTTAAACGGGCAAATAAGGCAAAAAAATAAAACAACAAGAAAACTTCACCAAATCATTTGAACTTGTATCCAATATTAAACACTATACCGTAGTCAAAGTTTGTGGTACTTCCTTCCAAAGCCTGACTATCAAAACTGGTATAAAACTGCAAACCAAGATTAAGGTTGTTTATGACCTCCCAATTGATATTTGCATCTCCATCAAATCTTTTTCTGCCATTCTGATTTAAACCCAAAAATGCTTTTGGAAAAAAATTAAAGGAAAGATTCGGAGCGGCATAATGAAAATAAGACAACTTATACTGAAGCGGGATTTCGAATAAATTACCAGTACCGGTTCCCTCAAGGCTTCTTTCCTGGTTCATGACTATTCCCGAAATCAATATGCCTTGAAGATTGCTCTTATATAAAAACCTTCGCCCAAAGCCAAGGACTTGCTGAAGGCGACTGGCCAAACCCAACTCAATATTTCTCTGGTAGTTAAATCCCAATCCGCCAACCAAAACTGAATTTAAATTATAAAAAGCCCCCAATCCTACAGATTCCCTATCGCGCGTTTTCTCTCCTTGATTATTTGTGAAAATAAATGAACCTGTAAAATTCACCTGATATTTGTCTTCGGTAAATCTTAAATTCCAATCAAAATTAGTCCTTCCAATATCACTGGATTTGGTATAAGAATAACCGGCCGAAACAGTCCCTTTTATCTTTTTTACAAATCTTTTTTCAAGGGACACCAAATTATAGATATCCACTATGGGATAGGATTTTTCTATAAAACCATCGTCCACAATCACCTCCCCATAGGTGCTTGAAGGTTTCAGTATTCCAAAATAAATCTTCTGATCTATGGTCTCAATACGATAAGTACTCTTTGCAGCTTTGATGGTCTTAATCTTGTGATATCTTACATTTTGTACCAAAAGGTCAAGGTCATCAAATTGTATAATTCCTAATGCTATACTGTTCAACTTACCGACCATAATCTGCCCATTTCTGAGATAGAGGGTGTCTTGTTCTTGGGCAATCGTTTGGAAGCCTGAAAAACAAAAAATAAAAAAAATATTCAAGTAGAAAATCTTCCAATTCATATGGCTAAATTTTGCTTATTAATAGGTGTTCATTGGAGATAGTGATATATTTATTTTAGTAAAACTACTAATTTCAAGCCAGAATTAGGAATAACGCATCTAACAAAAAACCAATATGAAAAAGCATAACTCAATTTTAAGCCTTTTGATGGCTTTTCTAATATCATCTATGATTTCCTGTTCAACATCAACCAAGATTGTTGGTTCGTGGAAAAGTCCGGAAATAGGAGATAAAAAATACAATGACTTGTTTATTTTAGCCTTAACCGACAATTTTATCAACCGCAAAACTTTTGAGGAAGATTTTTCTGAAATTCTTACATCCAAAGGAATCAAAAGTCTCAGCAGTGTAAATGTACTTGATCCCGGTATCAAAATGAAAGATATCAATGAAGATCAGATTGCCGCAATCATTGAAAAAGAAGGCGCAGACGGTATCATCACCATGGGGGTGATCGATCAGACCTCTGAGACAAGATATGTCCAAGGCTCCGCCTATCCGACGGGTGGATATCGCTTTAGGGGTTATTATGGTTATTATGGGGGAATGGCTTACAGTCCGGGCTATTACACTACTGACAAATCTTACTTTATTGAAATCAAACTTTTTGATGTGAAATCAGGTGATATGATTTGGTCTGCACAATCGGAAATTACCAATCCTGGCAACTTGGAATCCACTGCTATGACGTTTTCAAGAGTAGTCGTGGAAAGAATGATGGAAGACGGTGTTTTGCCCTCTAATTGACATCCCATTTAATTCTTGGAAACCAATTACTTTAGAGCAACTGATCAGCAGTGGCTTTTCTTTTTTCTAGGGAGAAAAGGATTTTCCGGACAGGATTTATAATTTTAAGAAAATCCCAAACAAATGGACAGAAGAAGATTTTCAAAAATAGCAGCAATTTCCATCCTGGGAATCAGTGCGTCTCCCCAAATTCCCGTTTGGTCAAAACCCAATAGTTTTGACAGTTTCAGGCTTGGAGGACCTCTTTTTGAAAAATTTGATTCTCCCGCAGGTTGGGTTTCAGCTCTCAAAAAACTGGGATACCGGGCGGCTTATTGTCCTGTGGGCTTGAACGCCAAATCCGATGAGATCAGGGCTTATGAAAAAGCAGCCAAGGATGCCGATATACTTATAGCCGAAGTAGGCGCCTGGTCCAATCCCATCAGCCCCGACCCCAAAATAGCGAAAGAGGCCTTTGAAAAATGTACTGTTTCTTTGGAACTTGCAGATAAGATCGGTGCAAAATGCTGTGTCAATATTGCAGGATCCCGGCATAGGGAAAACTGGTCAGGACCCCATCCGGATAACTTCTCGGATGAAACCTTTGAAATGATTGTTGAAACCACAAGAAAGATTATTGATGAAGTAAATCCAACCAGGACATTTTTCACCTTGGAGGCCATGCCATGGGTTTTCCCAGAATCACCCGATGCCTATCTCCGTCTGATCAAAGCCATAGACAGGAAATCCTTTGCCGTACACCTCGATCCGGTAAATATGATGGTCAGCCCGGCGGTCTTTTTCCGAAATGGAGATCTGATCAAAGAATGTTTCAAAAAGTTGGGTCCCTATATCAAAAGCTGTCATGCCAAAGACCTGATCCTCAAACAGGGAACTTATATGCCCCAATTCGACGAGGTCAGGCCGGGTCTGGGGGCTATGGATTATCGGGTTTTTCTGACCGAACTGAGAAATTTCCCTGAAGTCCCTTTAATGATGGAGCATTTGCAGACAGCGGAAGAGTATGATGCCGGGGCAATGTTTATTAGGAAAGTGGCGGAGGAGATTTAGAAGGTGCTAATAACTTGAAAAATAATAATTTGAATTTAGGGTTAAAAATGCAGTAGGCATGACCGACATAATAGCCGGCAATTTATTGCCGGGATTAAAGATTAGGTTTCGATCCTAAAGTACCTTAGGCACGAACGTTATTAAAAACAATCTAAAAAGTGACAAGTAATTTCAGGACATGACAAAACCTTTCACCCCTCCCATTTTCTTAACCTTCTTTTCAAT
>CAZLJT010000128.1:0-10277 GCA_964559905.1 uncultured Aquiflexum sp. | reverse complement strand
AATAGAGGTAATTGGGCTTTTGGCTTTCATCACTGATGGATTTTTTTATATTTTTCATAGGCTGCCTTAAGCCTGATATCATATTTGTTAGCCTTATACCCACTGCCATTGTAGCCCCATGCAAAATTTGCCCAATTGTATTCTCCATTGCTGTTTTCATTTTCTGAAATAAAATTCACCAAAGGAGTTCCTTTTAATTTTTTGGTCATTATAAAGGCCAAGAAATCCGAGAAATGGTATTTTTCATGTTCGTGCTGTTTGGCCTCAAAGTCAACCCAAGTTTTATATTGATCGTCACCATTACCGATTCGGGATTTGATATTGTGTTCAAGGTTTTCACCTAAAATCTGAAAGAGACCCCAAGAAGCAGAATAGACAGCCAATTTCGGATCAATCTTTTTCGCTCTTTCAAGCCTATCATATTCTCCAATTCCGCCTTTATAAAATTCCCTTGTCCAGGATTTATAAAGTATATCTTTATTTAATTTTTGTAGGTTTTCCAATTCTTCCTCTGCCATTCCTTGGTTTTTAAGTAGTTTCCAGAAAAGATGACCTTCAAAAAGTATTTTTGCACTTCCATTTTTAAGGTGTCCTCGACCCGAAGATTCGACTTCGATAACTGCTTTGACCACAGGTAGGGAAAGGATGATATTTTTTGTCTTGGCAAGATTTTCAAGGGAATCCTTGAGTTGGTCGTCATTGAGAATTTTTCCAATGGCATTATCCCTAATCTGAACAAATCCAAATGTATTAATCAAGCCTTGAGGATCTGGGCTGGTTTTGTTCAGGTTGTTTTTAAGTTGTGAAAAAGTTGATGAACTTGGTTCTGGACCAGAAGTAGAAAGTCCAAACTCTCGATCTTCTTGATAGAACGCCCAATCATCCTCTGCTACAGAATCATCAAACCCCTGTGTTGTAGCAGGTATGCCTTCTACAGGAGTGTCAGATTGGGTCTTTAAACGGGATGATTCAGGAGTTGTCCCTGCCTGGTTGGGATTTCGCCACCTATCTCTGAAATATTTCAGTGACCTATCACCAAAATAGAAGGCAATCATCATCAGAAATGCAGTCTCAAAAAATTCAAATTGTTGGATTCTTAATTGCATTATTTCCGGATTGATTTCATCCGTACCCATACTGGCTACTAACAATGAAATTCCGCCAAATAACAGCGTAAAAGCAATCATCCCTCTTACAGTACCTGGAGGTAACCCGAAGGTCTGACTTCGATAGGGGTTGTACTTCGGTTCACGTATTTGGAGAGCCGGATTTTCGAGTTCCAGGTTGCGACCTTGTCTTTTGGCTTCTGCTATTTCCGCCCATTCACCATCCGTAATTCCAAAATTGATATTGTAGTGATATACAGACCAAACAAAATAAATCATAAAGACAGCAAGCCAGATTACCATCATCAATAGACCGACAATAGCAAAAATATTCTTTTGTTCCAGGTACATCAGAATACTATAAATAATTGAAATAGTCACCAAAGAAATGGCAAATATGATAGTCCCTTTAAAAAATACATCATGGTATTTATTGACATAATAGGAGTTTTTGACATCTTTTTCCTTAAAATAACTGATCACTATCCAATAGATTAAACCTAAAGCAATGATCGAAGGAATAGTCCAGGCAAGTATATTTTGCCCTTCCTGGAAAAAATGTCTAAGGAAAAAACCTAGGACAATGGTTAAAATCACTGTTGCAGCGATTTTTATCAGCATTTGGTAAAAGCTGTTTTTCAATTCTTTCATAATGATGTCAGTTTACTTCGATCAAACCAGTCTTCATTGAGTATTTGAATATTTACCTGCTCATTGGAATCGAGCAAGGCCGCAATAATTTTATAAAATCTCTGATAAGCATTTCTTGAGTTTTGGAGAGTTTTTTGTTGTGTTCCTGCGGAAACACCATCAGC
The DNA here is from genome assembly GCA_964559905.1 of uncultured Aquiflexum sp. Lineage (GTDB taxonomy): Bacteria > Bacteroidota > Bacteroidia > Cytophagales > Cyclobacteriaceae > Aquiflexum. Next base: position 8,356 of record CAZLJT010000128.1, on the reverse strand, counting down.
TATCAAAAGACAGCCCTCTGTATTTTCATGACTATTTCCTACGTGAATGTATATGCCTTCAAATCCAGGTACATTTTTGAGATGTAAGTGTTTGGTAAACCAAGGACTGTACAATCTCAGATAATCTCTTGTTATCCTTGATTGCGCCGGATCGACAGGACTGTAACCAACACTATAAATTCCTGCAGGTATTCTTGTTTTGCCCCTGATTTTTTCATCTCTATGGGTATCCTCAAGGGTATAGGCAAAAAATTTGTTTCTAAGAAAAATCAACCCCAATGTAGTTTCCCCATCATCAATATACCTCAGTACCGTCACGGTACATTTTCCCAAATATGTTCCTGATTCTGTTTCAGAATCTTTAAGCTTTAATTCAAGTTCCTTGATCTTCTGTTGTAGGGATGCAATTTCCTTGGACTTTTGTTGAATTTCATCAGAGTTATTGACTTTTTCGCCAGGTTGCGGCGGAGGAGATTCAAGTTTGTTTTCTTTGGAAGCTGAAAAAGCTGATGCAATTTTCTTAAATCCATTTTCAACCAGTACAACCACATACCCAATAAATCCCAACACATATAACCAAGCTTTACCCAACACCTCAGGATTGGTCAGTACTACCAAAACAAGGATGGCAACCAGTGCAATAATCAAAAGTGCAGCAAATTTTTTCATGTTGCTATTTCAAAGATAGAATCTAAGCAATGTTTGAAAAGGCAAAAAAAGAAACTAAATAAAGCTAAAATTTAAAAATTTACTACTGAATAATCAAGAAAAGGGAGACTTTACTTTTAAGAAATATAATAAATAAAAATATGGAAATACTAAAGCGGGACTTTGAATTATGGAATTTTAAGCAGTCACCGGTCCCATTCAAGGAAACATTTTTAAGGTTTATCAAAATACTTTTAAAATAGTAATCTAATTGGCTTGAAAGGAAGCACATATTGATTAAATTTAGGAGTTAACCATTAAAATCAGACAAATGGCAAATTTCAAACTTCGAATTAATGGCAAAGAACACCAAGTGGATGTCGATGATGACACTCCTTTACTTTGGGTTTTGAGAGATCATCTGGGACTTGTAGGTACCAAGTATTCTTGTGGAATTGCACAATGTGGTGCTTGTATGGTTCATCTAAATGATGAGGCAGTTTATTCCTGCACTTTACCTGTTTCCAGCGTTGGTTCAGATAAAATAACAACAATAGAAGGTTTATCAGAAGAAGGAGACCATCCTGTTCAAAAAGCATGGGCTGAGGTAGATGTAGCGCAATGCGGTTATTGCCAGTCAGGGCAAATCATGACCGCTTCTGCTTTCTTGAAGAAAAATCCCAACCCTTCTTTGGAAGAAATAGACAATGTGATGAACAGGAATCTATGTAGGTGTGGAACATACCACAAAATCAGAGAAGCAGTAGCAATGGCAGCAAAACTCAAATAATCATGGCAAATCTAACAAAAACAAATAGGAGGGACTTTCTCAAGATCGCTGGAACCACGGCAGGGGGTCTATTTATAGGTTTCAATTGGGCCAGCTGTGATTCTCCCAAAGTGCAGGTGCTTTCCGATGAAGAAGTGCTTTCACAGGCTCATGAATTCAATGCCTATCTATCCATTTCTCCAACTGGAGATATTGTGATATATTCCCCAAATCCGGAATTGGGTCAAAATATTATTACTTCATTTCCGATGATTGTTGCAGAAGAGCTTGATGCTGATTGGAGCAAGGTAAGGGTATTTCAGGCAGCTTTGGACAATGAAAAATATGACCGCCAGCTTACCGGGGGTTCAGGTGCTATGCCTCATTCTTGGGAAAGGTTGAGAAAAGCAGGTGCAACAGCAAGGCATTTATTAGTTGCGGCGGCGGCTGAAAAGCTTCAAGTTCCAGCTTCTGAATTGACTACTGATAAAGGGGAGATTTTCCATATTGGAAAAAAGAAATTCTCTTATGGTGAAATGGTGACTGATGCTTCAAAATTAACCGCACCCGAGGAAGTAAGTTTGAAGGATCCAAAAGATTTTAAAATCATTGGAACCCCGGTCAAAAATGTTAAAGGGAAGGAAATTTATACCGGCCAACCATTATTTGGTCTGGATTTTTACAGAGAGGGGATGGTCAATGCGATGATTACGCGACCTCCTTTTGGAATGAAGATAAAATCCGTGGATGATTCAGCAGCAAGGTCCGTTGCGGGAGTTTCTGATGTAATTGTTTTCAATAATAAAGTAGCAGTTATTGGAGAGTCTACATGGCCCCTGATTAAAGCAAAAAACAAGCTTAGAATTGAATATGAACCTGATGGAACTGTAGAAAGCAGTTTTGATCATGATCGCATTTTTAAAGAACTTCTTGATAGTAAAGATGCAAAGGTCATGCGAAAAGATGGAGACGTGGAAGCAGCATTCAAAAATGCTGCCCAGGTAATCAGCAGCGAATACCAATGTCCTTTCCTATCCCATTCACCCATGGAACCCCAAAATTTCTTTGCACATGTCAAAGGAGATAAGGTGGAATTAATAGGTCCAACACAAACACCCGACAGGGCAAGAATGGAGACTTCAAGGCTCCTGGACATTCCAAAGGAAAATATTACAGTGGAATTGACAAGACTTGGTGGTGGCTTTGGTAGGAGACTGGCAGCTGATTTTGTTGTTGAAGCAGCCGAATTGTCAAAATTGCTTGATAAACCTGTAAAAGTAACTTGGAGCAGAGAGGATGATATGACAGGCGGTGCATACAGACCTGCAGTCAGATATAGATTCCAGGCTGCATTGGATGATCAAGGTAATATGATAGGATATAAACTCCGCGGCGTTGGAATCAATGCAGGTAATTCTACGCGGGAAAATAACTTTCCCTCGGGTTCTGTTGATAATCTTTTGATTGAAAATGTCGAGCACAAATCGCCAATTACGACTAATGCATGGAGAGCGCCAATAACTAATTTCTTGGCCTATGCAGAGCAATCATTTCTAGATGAAGTTGCTTTAGCTGCCAAAAAAGACCCTGTCAAAATGCGATTGGATCTCTTGGACCGAGCCAAAAACAATCCTGTCGGTGAAATCCATTATGATATTGATAGAATGCGGGGTGTTATCCAAACCGCAGCAGAAAAATCCAATTGGGGTAAAAATAAAGATGTAATGCAAGGATTCAGCGTCTATTTCTCACATAGATCCTATGTTGCTCAAGTCGCAAATATAGAAATGGAAAATGGCCAGCCAGTTCTGAAAAAAATCACTGCGGCTACTGATTGCGGTACTGTGGTCCATCCAACTGGTGCAAACCAACAAGTAAGAGGGGGAATTGTAGATGGAATGGGACATGCGATGTTCACCAATATGACTTTCGAAAATGGACTTCCCAAACAAAGAAATTTTGATACCTATAGGCTGATCAGAATGAAGGAAGTACCTGAAATAGATGTGCATTATGTAGATAGTGGTTATGATCCTACCGGTTTGGGTGAACCTGCTCTTCCCCCAACAGGTGGAGCAATTGCTAACGCCATTTTTGCAGCCACAGGACGCAGGATCAGAACGCAGCCATTTATAGAACAAAAAGAGTTCTCAGATATCAACCTGCAGATTAAAAGAACTTAAATTCTCAGTACTTCCCGGTAGCCATGCTATCGGGAAGTTTTTTTTAATTACACAATTAAGCCTCCGGTAGGCAGGTATAAATTCTCATTTAAATCTCATCCATTTCCCTTTCAGGCCAATAAGGGCCAATAAGGATAAGATTATTTGAATCCCGGTCAACCTCAAATTGGATTTTCATTTTGTCTTTATTCTGCTCGTGAATATTAAGACAAGCGTTGAAATGTATCAATTCAAAATCAACTGTTAAATAACCTCTGTTTTCATTCGAAAAAATAATGGGTCTGTTCAATTCAACATTTTCTACGACAGCTCCTTCCTTTTTAAAATAATAAGAAAGAAATATTCCCATTTCTTTTTGGTTTTCGAGAAGTAGTTGCTGAACCAAGTGTTCAGCATCCTTATATTGAATGGACGGAGAAATAGCTAACTTCCAAGTTTCCTGCATACCCAAAATTAATTAATTCAGCCGTAAATCCTGAAAATCTTGCTTGAATAAGGCAAAGGTTTTACATTGTCAACAACATGAAATACCCCGTTTATTTAGATTATAATGCAACTACTCCCTGTGCAAAGGAAGTCATTGAAGCCATGTTGCCCTGGTTTGGAGAACATTTTGGCAATGCTGCCAGCAAGAGTCATCCTTACGGTTGGGTGGCAGAGGATGCCGTGGAGACAGCAAGAGAACAAATCGCCAATCTGATTGGGGCGAAGACAAAGGAAATTGTTTTTACATCCGGTGCCACTGAATCCATTAACCTCGCGCTAAAAGGCATTTTCGAATTTTATCAAGGACAAAAACAACATTATATCACTTGTCAAACTGAGCATAAAGCAGTTTTGGATACCTTCAAGTCTTTGGAGTCAAAAGGGGCGGAGGTCACTTATCTTCCAGTAAATCAGTTAGGTGAGATTGATTTGAATGAATTGAAATCAAACATTCGACCTCATACTAAAATGCTGGCATTTATGTGGGCCAATAACGAAACCGGACTTATTCACCCAATGGCGGATTTGATAAAATTGGCAAAAGAGTATGACATAATTCTTTTTACGGATGCAGTTCAAGCGGCTGGAAAAATCCCGATCTCGACAACAGGAATACATTTAATGGCTATTTCTGCTCATAAAATGTATGGCCCAAAAGGTGTGGGCGCCCTTTTCATACGGCATAACCATCATTTACCTAAACCCTTGCCATTGATCGAAGGGGGAGGTCATGAAAAGGGATTTAGGAGTGGGACTTTAAATGTACCCGGGATTGTAGGCTTTGGAAAAGCCGCACAATTAAGATCCAAAATTTTGATTGAGGATGCAGAAAGGCTGGGTTTTCTCAGAGATTCACTGGAAAAAAAGATATTAAGCATAGTAGGTACAAACTTAAATGGAAGTCAATTCAACAGGCTTTCCCATGTAAGCAATATTGCGTTTTCGGGAGTGGAAGGTGAGGAATTGCTCAATAGAGTAAACAAAGAAATTGCGGTTAGTTCAGGATCGGCTTGTACCAGCATTTTACCCAAGCCCTCTCATGTCTTAGCAGCAATGGGACTAAATTCAGATTTGGGAAGGGCCTCTATCCGATTCAGTTTGGGAAAGGGCACTACTGAAAATGATATTGAGTTTGCAGCTGAATATGTTGAAAAAGTTGTTGAACAACTGAGGGTTTCTAACCTTCACTAGTTAATTTCATATAATCTTGAGGGGTATCAATATCGATAGCACCATTCGGAAAATCAACTTTTTCCAAATCGTCCAAGTGTGCATAAATTACTTTTTTGGCCCCTTCAGCACCTTTTAGCTTATTCAATTCAGGAAAGTACTTTCGCGTAAACATAGCAGGAACCCCAAAAGTGCCGTTATAGTGACAGCTAATTATCCCTCTACCCGTTTCAGCTTGTTTTTTAATTAAACTCTTCAGGAGTTCTGAATCCACAAATGGTTGATCACAAAGCATTAAAATCACCTGATCAGGAGCGATTTTATTTTCCAAAAAGTTCAGCCCTTTTTGCATTCCGGAAGCCATTCCCAACTCCCAATCATCGTTGATAATAATATCAACATTTGTTTCCTGACCCTCTTTTTCTATCAATTCAAAATTGGCTCCTAGAACGAGAACATTGGTATCAGACTTACTTTCAAAAGCCGTATCAATTGCCCTTCTAACCAATGTCTTTCCCTGATACTTTAAAAGCTGCTTCGGTTGACCAAGTCGGGAAGAGCTCCCTGCAGCCAAAATTATAATTCCTGTTTTCACAGGTTTCATAATTCTTCTTCATGTATAGGACCGGATTTATCTCTCAAAAAAATTGGTTTTTTATTGTTGAGCACGGCTTTTATTTCTGCGATTATGGACAAAGCAATTTCCTCTGAACCTTCGGCACCTAGATTCAAACCAGTTGGAGCAAATATGTTTTCGGTAGAAACTATAATTCCTTTCTCGGATAATCTGGAAATGAGTTTTTCAGTCTTTTTTTTCGGTCCCAAAATCCCTATATAAGGCAAGTTGAATGGTATGAGATGATTTAACACCTCTAATTCATATTCAAAGTTATGAGTCATTAACAAAGCGACTGAATTTGTATCAAGGTGGAGATGTTGAACTACTTCAGATGGAGTTCCGGTTATAATTGTCGATGCATCAGGAAATCTTTCCTTTGTAGCATGATTTTTTCTTCCATCCATCAAATTAATCTGCCAACCTAAAATTGCTGCCATTTTTGTCAAAGGAATGGTGTCATTGCCTGCACCGAAAAGAAAAAGTTGAACAGGTGGTTTGATCCGTTCATAAAGCACAAAAACATCATCAAATTCGGAATAATTTATTATTATATTATTGTCTTTATCAATTAGATAATTAAGTTCACTGAAAATTTGATTTAATAATCCACGATCTATTTTTTCAGAAGAACCGTAAATCTTTTCTCCTTTTTTCAGGATTTTTGTTCCTATTTGTTGAGATCGTGAATATTTCAAAGAAAAAACAGTTACCAAAGTGCTTGATCTCCTGTCATCCAGGGCTATTTTCAATAATTCCAATGGATTATCTTTTTCATTTAGGTCAATGGGCTCGATCAGGACCTGGATGATTCCATTACAACCAAGACCCACTCCGAATTTCTGATCATCTTCATCGGTGGTATCATATGTTACTACCATGGACTGTTGCTGAAAAATTACCGATTGGGCTTTTCTCAATGCATCGCCTTCGAGGCATCCTCCGCTTATGGCACCTGTTAATTCCCCGTCCTCAGTGATCAACATTCTAGCTCCCGGTCTCCTATAGGCCGATCCATCAACCTTTACAACTGTTGCAATTGCTACTTTTTGGTTGCGTTGTTTACTTTTTTGGTAGGCCTGGATGATTTGCTGAAGTTCTTTCATGGATTAGTCGACTTGCAATTGTTTGGTCTAAGCTAAATAAATCTGTCGAAAAGATATAATGAAAATCCATTCAAGAGCTCTGTTTTTATTTGGATCAATACTTTCTTGGTATAAATCAAATACTTTTAACATAAATTAGGGATTGCACAGAAAATCATGGTATTTTTGTAAAACTTAAGTTTCATTTTTGGAAGTTGAACCAAAATGTATGAGATTAGAAGTATATATTTTTTAGATAAAAAAAATGTTAAATTAGATAAATTACTGAATGTCAAAATCAAGAGAAACCTTCAACAAAAAGGAAAAAGAAAAATTAAGATTGAAAAAGAAAAAGGAAAAGGAAGAAAAAAAAGAAGCCCGAAAGTCAAATGAAACAGCAGACTATGAGGACATGATTGCTTATGTGGATGAAGACGGCAATATTACTTCTATTCCGCCAGATCCAACCAAAAAGAGAAAAATTGATGTTGAAAGTATTCAGATAGGAACATCCAAGCAAGTTGAGGGTGAAGATGATAGTGCTCCTAAAACCGGTAAAGTGACATTTTTTAATGAGTCCAAAGGTTATGGATTCATCAAAGACGATCAAACACAAGAAAGTCTGTTTGTACACTTCAAGTCCTGTATTGATCCTATAAAGGAAAATGATAAAGTGACCTACGATACTGAAAAAACACCGAAAGGTCTAAGTGCTATTGAGGTGAAATTGGTCAAGTGATTTTTTTTAAAAGCACATAAGAATTTCGGAAATATTATTTTAGAGTTTTTAGTTTAGGTTTTATACTTCAAACTGAAAACTCTAACTTTCAATTTATGAAGATCGCAAGCCTTGCTGAAATAAAAAAAGAATTATCTCATCTCAGTGAAATTGAATTAAAAAATCTGATTATTGATCTCAGTAAATTCAGTACAGAGAATAAATCTTATTTATTTTTTAAATTATATGGAAGAGATAATCCCGGGCTGTATGTAGAGATGGTCCAGGAAGAACTTGAGATGGAATTTGTGAAAGCCAACACCAGGCATTATCATTTTGCAAAAAAGTCCATTCAGGCGATTCGAAGAAAGCTCAACAAATACCTCAAACTTTCCAAAGACAAATCGGCCCAAATAGAACTTATACTTTTTTTTTGTGAGAAGATGAGGCTATATGGTTTCATGGAATTTAATCACCCCGTAATAAATAACCTCTATACCCTTCAAATAAGCAAGGTTGAAAAACTGATATCAGGTTTACATGAAGATCTTCAATATGATTATGAATTTCAAATTGACGAATTAAAAAAAGTTCTTCGATAAATCATTTTCAGGTTTGATGTATTTAAGATGTATTTTTTAAAAAGCAATGATGTATTTATGAAGTAGGCACACAATATCA
>CAZLJT010000127.1:9136-10363 GCA_964559905.1 uncultured Aquiflexum sp. | reverse complement strand
TGTTTCCTTTGCAATTTGAAATGAAAAAATGATAACTTTAAAATCTCATTATTAATTTAGAAACCGTTTAACCTTTATTTAAATTCTATTTAAAATCTACATTATGAAAAAGTTAATCGCTTTGTTCATGCTTTCCGGAATTTTGATGTTCCCGGCAACCACGAAGGCTCAAGATGCACAAGACACAACAGCAGCTGAAGAAGTTGTTGAACAAGCAGCCCCTGCTGCGCCCGCTATCGTCGATGATGAAATCATTGATGAGAATAAAGGGTTTCACCAAGTAATTAAAGAAAAGTTCATTGAAGGTGACCCGACTTTTATGTCTCCCGTATTGATCTGTTTGATTTTGGGTCTTGCAGTGGCTATTGAAAGAATCATTACCCTGAACCTTTCTACAACCAACACCAAGAAATTGTTGGCTAAAGTTGAAGAAGCGCTAGAACAAGGTGGTATTGAAGCTGCTAAAGATGTCACCAAAAACACTAAAGGTCCTGTTGCTTCAATCTTTACACAAGGCTTGATGAGATACACAGAAGGCATCGAAATGGTAGAGAAATCAATCATTGCATATGGTTCGGTTGAAATGGGCCGATTGGAAAAAGGATTGGTTTGGATCTCTCTATTTATCTCCCTTGCTCCGATGTTGGGTTTCATGGGTACTGTAATCGGTATGATCGGTGCATTTGATGCCATCGAAGCAGCCGGTGATATTTCTCCATCTCTTGTAGCCGGTGGTATTAAAATCGCCCTTTTGACTACAGTAGCAGGTTTGATTGTCGCTATCATTCTACAATTATTCTACAACTATTGTGTGGCTAAGATTGATTCTTTGGTAAACGATATGGAAGATGCTTCCATTACCTTGGTAGACATCCTTGTTAAGCATAAGTTGACTAAATAATTTTTAGTTGGATTATTGTATCAACTTGAAATTATTCTTAACTTTATAAAAAACAATTATGGATTCTATAGATATATTTATATACGTTGCTGAAATACTGATTATCGTAGGGGCAATAGCAGCGATATTGATGCCATTGGTAAAATCCCTCGATAATCCTGGATCATTATTGAAAACAGGTGTGGGAGTAGCAATATTGGTAGTTGTGTTTTTCATAGCTTATTCAATATCAGATGGAGACGTGCTTCCAAAATATGCTGCGGAACCATTTAATTTGACTCCTGGCATGTCCAAATTTGTTGGGGGTTCGTTAATCACAGTTTATG
>CAZLJT010000127.1:3754-9116 GCA_964559905.1 uncultured Aquiflexum sp. | reverse complement strand
CTTTTTATCGTAGCGGTAGTTGGCATCGTGTTAACAGAAATCAATAAAGCAATAAAATAATGGCAAAAAAGAAAGTAAGAGTGAGTCAGGAGGTAAATGCGGGTTCCATGGCGGATATCGCCTTCCTGTTGCTTATCTTTTTCCTCGTTACGACAACAATTGCTTCTGACAAGGGTGTATTGAACATCCTTCCACCAAAGCAAGATCCCAATCAGCCGCCACCCGAAGTTGAATTGAATGAAAGAAATATTTTCAATATCCTGGTAAACGCCAATGATCAACTCTTGGTTGAAGGTGATTATATGGATAATGCGGAAAATCTTTCTGAAGAAATCAAAGATTTCATTCTAAATTTCGGTGCTCCTGATGAAGAAGCAATTGGATTATTTAATTCATTACCTCAATCTCTTAAAGCAAGGGCAAACAGAAGTCCAGAATCTTCTGATCATCCCATGACAGGAGGTGCAGTGGTTTCTATTAAAACAAATAGAGGAACCAGCTATGAAAGGTATCTTGAAGTTTTGGATCAAGTGAAAAAAGCATATTTCGAGATATATGCGGAAAGAGTTGGGTTGACTTCTGATCAATATAGGGCTTTGACAGGGAAAAATGCCGCTGAAAAAGAATTGATTGACAGAGGTAAAGAAGGGATACCTATGGCGATTTCAATTGCAGAACCAGATAAAATAGGAGGAAACTGATATGTCAAAGTTTAAGAAAAAGAATAAGGTATCGGAAAATATACCTACCTCAGCGCTGCCGGATATTATCTTTATGCTTTTGTTTTTCTTCATGGTAACAACAGTATTGAGAGATCAAGAATTACTTGTCGAACAGAAACTTCCTCAAGCTACTCAGCTTCAAAAACTGGAGAAAAAATCTTTAATTTCTTATCTGTTTGTTGGAAAACCAAAGAATACTGCTCTTTATGGAACAGAACCAAGGATTCAGGCGAATGATGTTTTAATCAATACAAAAGATATTCTTTTGTGGGTCAACCAGGAAAAGGACAAATTATCAGAAGCAGAAAGAGATCAAATTACAATTTCTATGAAAGCGGACCGTGAAGTGAAGATGGGACCAATTTCTGATATACAGTTTGAATTACGGGAGGCTGATGCAAGAAAATTGATGTACGCATCTACCGGTAAGGTTCAGAATAATTAAAAATGTTATAATTTTAAAAAAGAAGCTGTCCTTTTGGGACGGCTTTTTTTTTGCATTTTTTTTAAAAAGGGTTTGGTTTCAATGGATGTCAATGTTTATTCACTTATAAGGCTACCTTAAATAATTACAGTGGTTTAGATGTTAGATATGGTTTTGTTAAATTGTAATCTTAAAATAGCAAAGATTTATTATGCTGAGTATAATTCCAGGTAAAAGTGTCTCAGAGCTTGACAAAGCTTTCATTTCCCATGAAGGAATTTCCTCATTGGATTTGATGGAAAAAGCGGCGGTTTCTTTTTGTCACTGGTTCTCTGAACATTTCCCTAAAAATAATAATGCCATATTCATATTTTGCGGTCCTGGTAACAATGGGGGAGATGGGCTTGCAATTGCCAGAATAATTTCAAAATCAACAGACAAGGTGCATGTCGTGTATTTTGATGATTCTAAAAATTGCAGTAACGATTATCAATCTAATTTCGCTAGACTTCCAAAAAATATACATAAAATTCCCATTAATGATTTTGCATTCAATATTTCTAAGGATGATTTTGTAATTGACGGGATATTTGGAGTTGGAATAAACAGACCTTTGGAAGGAATATTCAAAGAAGCAATCGATAAACTAAATGGTTTGGAGGGAAAAAAAATCTCCATTGATATTCCTTCCGGGATTCCATCAGACGATGTTCTCGTGGGCGCATGCTTCAAAGCAGCATATACCCTTACTTTTCAATTTCCTAAACTTTCCCTGTTATTTCCTGAACATACTTCTTTTGTCGGTGATATGCACATTGCAAATATTGGAATTCCTGATGATTTTTTAAAGTCTTTTTCCAATCAGAAATTTTTAATCAGGAAATCAGATATACTAGGCCTGCATAAAAAATTTCATGAATTCAGCCATAAAGGTGATTATGGGAGAGTGATTATCATTGGAGGAAGTGTTGGAAAAGTCGGAGCAGTATTGATGGCTTCAAAATCAGCCTTGCGGACAGGTAGCGGTCTTGTTCATGCTCATATTCCAAAAGAAGAACGGTTGGTGTTACAAATAGCAGTTCCAGAAGTAATGGTTTTTGATTCCCGAGAAATACAGGAATATGATCAATTTGATGCAATAGGTATAGGTCCTGGTTGGGGAATGAACGTTGATATTTCTTTTTACAGGGAATTGTTAAGTAGTTATAACAAACCAGTTGTCATTGATGCAGATGGAATAAATTTAATCTCCAAAAATCGGGATTTTTTAAAATTGATTCCAAAAGATAGCATCCTTACTCCGCACTTCAAAGAGTTTGAAAGGTTGGTCGGTATTTGTGAAAACCAGAAGGAACGATTAGGGAAAGCTCAAGATTTGGCCGTGAAACACCATATTTTTATTGTATTGAAGGGAGCATTTACCTGTATTTCTTGTCCTGATGGAAATCAATATTTTAATTCATCTGGCAATAAGTATATGGCTACGGCAGGTTCCGGTGATGTTTTAACCGGTATGATTACTTCATTTTTGGGGCAGGGTTATAAGCCTTTTAATGCGGTTATTTGCGGTGTGTTTCATCATGGATTAGCAGGTGAGCTGGCCTCAGAGAATAAACGGCGGGGCTTGATTGCAAGTGATATTATCAATAATATTCCTTCAACATACATCCAATTGGATATCGATTGATAAAGAATCGAAAAATGTCAGAACTAAAATAAATAGTGTTAGGTTAACTATGCAGAATTTTAGAGCTGATGTATAAAGAAAAGTTTTTATTATGGACTCTCGCTGCCATAAATTTTACTCACATCGTTGATTTTATGATCTTGATGCCTCTAGGTCCACAACTGATGAGGATATTTGAAATTTCGCCGAGAGAGTTTGGTTTATTGGTTTCTTCCTATACATTTAGCGCAGGAATCAGCAGCTTTTTGGGAGCCTTTATTTTGGATAAATATGACCGGAGAATTATTTTACTTTGGGTGTTCACGGGATTTTTATTTGGTGCCTTGGCTTGTGCCCTTTCTCCCAATTATACAATCTTATTGATTTCAAGAATTGTTTCTGGAATTTTTGGAGGGCTGACTTCAGCTTTAGTATTGGCCATTATCGGAGATGCTATTCCTGATTCCCGAAGAGGAAGAGCCATGGGTTTGGTTATGGCTGCATTCTCAGTAGCATCAGTATTTGGTGTACCATTTGGTTTGTTTATTGCGAGTATTTCAAATTGGCATGCGCCATTTTTCTTTCTTGCAGGGCTCTCATTGGTAATTCTTTGGATGATTTACAAATATATCCCCATGATTACGGCACATATCCAAAAACAGCAATTTAAACCTAGTCCCGTTCAGGTTATTAGAAGGGTGACAAGCAATGGGAACCAAATGCGGGCTATTTCCCTGACCATCATGATGATGTTGGGACAGTTTGCTATTATCCCTTTTTTGAGTCCTTATATGGTGGCTAATGTTGGCTTCAGTGAGATAGAGCTAACTTATATTTATATGGCTGGCGGGTTTTTTACAATTTTCACCTCTCCTTGGGTAGGAAGAATGACGGATAAAAATGGTAAAATAAAAGTATTTACCATTTTTATGATTTTGAACGTTATACCTATCGGGGTAATTACTCAATTGGGCCAAACTCCCATACCGTATGTGCTATTGATTTCGACTATGTTTTTTGTAACCTCCAATGGAAGGATGGTTCCGGCTGCTGCATTGATAACAGGTACGGCAAAATCTGAGAATAGAGGCAGTTTCCTTAGTTTTAATTCCGCCGTGCAGCAGCTTTCAGCAGGATTGGCATCTTTCTTGGCAGGGCTGATTTTAGCCGAGGGTGTAAATGGGGAGCTGTTGAATTATGATTCTGTTGGGTATTTTGCTATCGTTTTGAGTTTACTTTGTATTCCATTGGCCAGAAGGATCAAAGTAATAGATACCGATGAAGCTGCTGTAAAATTAGATTCAGAAACTGAATTAATTAAAGAATAAAGCTAAACGAAAAAACCACCTAAGTTGGTGGTTTTTTCGAGATACTTTTTAGAACTCTGCGTGTCCCGGAGTTCTTGGAAATGCTATCACATCTCGGATATTTCCCATTCCGGTTACAAAAAGCACCAGTCTTTCAAAACCCAAACCAAAACCGGCATGAGGCGTTGAACCAAATCTTCTTGTATCCAAATACCACCACATTTCCTCAGTTGGGATATTCAATTCTTCCATTCTTTGGCTAAGTAGGTCAAGTCTCTCTTCCCTCTGTGAACCACCTACAATTTCTCCTATCCCAGGAAATAATATATCCATGGCTGCAACGGTTTTACCATCATCATTTTGTCTCATGTAGAAGGCTTTGATCTCTTTTGGATAGTCGGTCAGGATTACAGGCTTTTTGAAATGTTTTTCTACCAAGTACCGCTCATGTTCGGATTGTAAATCCACCCCCCAATCCTCAATCAGGTATTGAAATTTTTTCTTCTTGTTATAATTGGAATTTTTCAAGACTTCAATGGCCTCAGTATAAGTCAATCTTTGAAACTTATTTTCTACCACAAACTGTAACCTCTCCAACAATCCCATTTCGCTTCTTTGATCTGATTTTTTCGTGCTATCTTCTTCTGCTGCTCTATTATCAAGAAATGTTATATCATCCTGACAATTTTCAAGTGCATAGGAGATGACATACTTCAAGAAATCTTCCGCAAGATCCTGATTATCTTCGGCATCATAAAATGCCATTTCCGGCTCTATCATCCAGAATTCTGCCAAGTGACGTGCAGTATTTGAGTTTTCTGCTCTAAAAGTAGGTCCAAATGTATAAATTTCAGCAAGGCCCATTGCTGCCAATTCACCCTCCAATTGACCAGAAACTGTCAGGTTAGTTTCTTTTTCAAAGAAATCTGATTTGAAATCAATATTTCCATCAGCAGTAATTGGTGGATTTTTGAGGTCCAAAGTAGTCACTTTGAAGGTTTCACCTGCACCTTCTGCATCAGATGCGGTGATGATAGGGGTATGTATATAGAAAAAGCCTTTGTCATTAAAATATTTATGCACGGCGAATGCCAAGGCATGCCTGACTCTAAAAACCGCTCCGAAAGTATTAGTCCGCACCCTGAGATGAGCGATTTCCCTTAAAAATTCCAAGGTATGTTTTTTTGGTTGGAGCGGGTATTTTTCAGGATCAGCCTCTCCAAGAATTTCAATTCTTGCTGCG
>CAZLJT010000127.1:0-3736 GCA_964559905.1 uncultured Aquiflexum sp. | reverse complement strand
CATTTTGTTGACCTGCACCCTGCGAAGAGACAATTTTGCCAGATACTTTTAAGCAGGCGCCAGTGGTAACTTTTTTTAATATATTTTCACTGATGATATTTGGGTCCGCAACAATTTGGTAATTTTTTATAGATGATCCGTCATTGAGTGCGATGAACGAAACGTTTTTGTTGCTTCTTTTTGTCCTTACCCATCCCATGATTACTACATCATGATCAATGTAGTCTTTTTCAAGCAGCTCTTTAATTTTCACTCTTTTATTGAAGCCCATATTTTTATTTATAAAATGTAAGTTTAAAGCCCATTTTTAATTGACTTTTTAAAGGGAATGCAAAAAAACGATATAATAAGCTTTTTATCAAAAATTTGTTCTAATTTCCTAAATTTGAATGTTAGGAATGGGGATGAAGTCAAAATTGATTCCTTATTTCTATAAACCTTTCCTAATTAAACAAGTATGCAGAAACTTCATTTAAGTCAGTCTCTATCTCAAAAACTTTCCCCACAGCAAATTCAGTTTATAAAGCTATTGCAGGTACCTACTGCTGAATTGGATACCAGGATAGAAGAAGAGTTGGAAATCAATCCAGCTCTTGAAGAGGGGAAGGATGAAGATAAAAAGGATTCTGAGGAAGAATTTGAGGAAGGTTATGAGGAAGAGTCAAGCTTTGAGGAAAAAGATATCAACATTGAGGATTATCTCAATGATGATTATAGTGGCTATAAAATGCAGGGAGACGGAAATTATACGTCTGAAGAGGATCAAAGAGAAATTCCGGTTTCTGGTGGAATATCACTTCATGAGCAGTTAATAGCCCAAATGGGATTTTTAAAGTTAGATGAAAGGCAAAAAATAATCGCTAGGCAACTGATTGGAAGTATAGAAAATGACGGATATATCAGAAGAGATCTTGAAGCAATTATCAATGATTTGGTTTTTAGTCAGAATATCGAAACAGATGTTGATGAAATTGAGGAGATTCTTAGGAAAATACAGACTTTTGACCCTGCTGGAATTGCAGCTAGAAACCTTCAGGAATGCTTAGTACTGCAACTTGAAAGAAAGGAGCATCCAGATGATCCTACTGTTCAGAATGCAATTAAAATATTAAGCGAATGTTTTGATGAATTTACCAAAAAACACTACTCAAAAATCCAGAAAAAACTTGATTTTGGGGAGGAAGAATTAAAGGAGTCTGTTAATATGATTACGCACCTGAACCCCAAACCAGGTGGAACTTCAGATGGATTGGTAAAAACACAATATATCATCCCGGATTTTATTCTTACCAATACTGATGGGAAATTAGAGATTTCGTTAAATTCGAGGAATGCTCCTGAACTGAGGATAAGTCGTTCATACTCGGAAATGTTTGATGCCTTTGAGAAGAGTGATAAAAAGGATAAAAAATTGAAAGATACGGTCACCTTTGTCAAACAAAAACTTGACTCTGCCAAGTGGTTTATTGATGCGATCAAACAACGACAGCATACCTTGCTCAAGACCATGCAGGCAATCCTGGATTTCCAGGGAGATTTTTTTTATGAAGGAGATGAGACCAAGCTTAAACCCATGATTCTTAAAGACATTGCCGAAAGAATAGAAATGGATATTTCTACAGTATCAAGGGTTGCTAACAGTAAATCAATTCAGACTGAATTTGGCATTTATCCCTTAAAGTATTTCTTTTCCGAAGGTATTTCAACTGACTCAGGTGAAGATGTCAGCAACAAAGAAGTAAAAAGTGTTCTCCAGTCTCTGGTGGATAATGAAAGTAAAAAGAGACCACTATCAGATGATAAACTAGTGAAAATGCTCAATGATAAAGGATATAATATAGCAAGGAGAACTGTAGCGAAATACAGAGAACAATTGCAAATCCCTGTTGCAAGATTAAGAAAGGAACTTTAAGTGATTAGAAAAACAGCTTTAATACTTTCTTATTTATTTCAGCCCCTTGTAGTACCAAGCCTGATTTTTCTTTTCCTTTTGTTTCCTGTACCTCAAATTACAGGTCTCAGTTTGGTTGAAAAAAGTTTTGTTTTATTGATGATTTTTTTGACCACTTTTATAATTCCAATTTTCAGTCTTATTGCCATGAGACTTACAAATAACATTTCATCTTTTCATATGAAAAGTAAGGAGGATAGGCTTTTCCCATTTACAATGGTTACAGGATTTTATATTTTTTCCACTTATTTATTTCACACAAAGTTTAAGTTGGAACCGGTATTTGTACAAACCTTGGCTACGATCACTATTTGTCTGGTCATAATGACCGGGGTTACTTTTTTTTGGAAAATCAGTGCCCACATGACTGGGATTTCAGGTTTTTTGGCCATTATATCAGTGATTATTATCAAGTTTTCTGATTATGGCCTATTGTATTACTTTTTAGGGATTATTATCCTGACAGGAGTTATTGCCTCTTCCAGGTTGTATTTAAATGCTCATACACCTTTAGAGGTACTAGGAGGGTTCTTATTGGGATTTACTGTATGCTTTGGAGCTTTTTGGTTTGTCTTTTAAATACCTCTTTAAAAAGATTTTGTGATTAATCTAAAACAAAGCTACTGAAATCCCGAAGTTGATTTGACTTGCTTCTGTTTGGAATGGACCTTTTTCTTTGAGGAATACTCTATTTAAGCCATAATATCCCCAAAGATTAATGCCAGAAAAGCCAAACCTTGCATAAACCCCATACTTTAATGGATTGAATCCAAAAGATTGTCTGTCTTTTATTTTTCTGTCTAGTCCATTACTGTCTGTGTAGGCAATTTTTGTCTGGGATTGAAAAAGGTAGCCTATCTTTCCTCCCAAAGCAACCCGCATACTACTGCGATAATTGTTTTTGAGGAAATGATATCTGAACTCAAGTGGTATTTCAAAGTAACTTGCCGAAACTGAATTTGTTCTGATGGAAATGTCATCTCCGTAGACAGACGTTATTTCTAATAATTCGCTCGATTCAGGACCTATTTCTGGATTATTGAAGAGCGTTTGATCATCAATAAAAGCCATTCTATCGGTATTGATACCTATTCCCGGGTTAAATGTAAATCCTGATTTATCGCCCGCGATATTGACAGGATATTGATAGTACATATTAAATGTTCTTGAACGAAAGAATTTAGTCTGTAATTCATCTGGCCTATTATTAAGAGAATTGAATCCCAATTCTATAAAAAGATCACCTTTTATATCAGGCCTTCCTCCGATGGGCGTTCTTTCTCTCTCCTGTGCAAATAGGTTACTAAATATTATTATATTAAATAAAATTGTAAGGGTTATTCTTTTCATGAAAGATGGTATTGATTTTAAAATTTCGGCTAAATTATAAAATCAAACTCGATTTGCGCTTCTTTTTGTCTTAATAATTCTTAATTGTACTACAGTTCTTTTTAATATTGATAATAAAACGGAGAAATTGATTTTTGTAATCTCAAAAAAGCTAACTACTTTTGCAATCCCAAATGGCTTCGTAGCTCAACTGAATAGAGCACCTGATTACGGCTCAGGAGGTTTCAGGTTTGAATCCTGACGAGGTCACATTTTCCCGCAAAAAAGTTGCTGGAGACTCAGGGGTTAACTCCAATTCTCGAAAGGAGCCTATGTTTGTTTTTTTCATTCACATTACCAAGTACTTACAAAGTACCTGATATTTATTTTTCTAAATTCTCTTTCAAGTTTAAATTATTTCATACCTTTGCAGTCCTGTTCGGAGGAACTGGCAGA
>CAZLJT010000126.1:0-10471 GCA_964559905.1 uncultured Aquiflexum sp. | reverse complement strand
GTAACCCATAAACGGAAGCATGGCAAATGGATCTCTACGAACCTTCCCTATCTCCCCAAAAGCTGCAGCTGTCATTTCAGATCCCATTGTTGCTGCCATGTAAACCCCAAAATTCCAGTTGAAGGCCTGATATACCAAGGGCACTGCTGTACTTCTTCGTCCTCCAAATATAAAGGCGGTAATCGGAACACCTTCAGGATTATCCCATTCCGGATCAATTACCGGGTTTTGATAAGCAGGGGCGGTGAATCTGGAATTGGCATGGGCAGCTGGTTTACCACTGTTTTTATCATAGGGCTTACCATGCCAATCTGTAAGTCCTTCAGGAACTTCTTTGGTCATACCTTCCCACCATACATCACCATCCTTAGTGATGGCTACATTGGTAAAAATTGTATTCTCTTTGATACTTTCCATAGCACTCGGATTGGTATTATAATTAGTTCCGGGAGCTACACCAAAATAACCGGCTTCAGGATTGATCGCGTGCAATTTACCATCTTCGCCTTTATGGATCCATGCGATATCATCACCGACTGTGGTTATTTTCCAACCTTCCAACTCCTCCGGAGGAACCATCATTGCGAAATTGGTTTTTCCACAGGCACTTGGAAATGCAGCTGCTACATAGCTTTTCTCATTCTGAGGACTTTCTACACCCATAATGAGCATATGTTCTGCTAACCAACCTTCCTCTCTACCCATGGTGCTTGCAATCCTAAGCGCAAAACACTTTTTGCCAAGCAGGGCATTTCCACCATAGCCACTTCCGTATGAAATGATCAGTTTTTCTTCAGGAAAATGAGATATATACTTCACGTTGGGATTACAAGGCCATTTCACATCTTCCTGACCATCTGCAAGTGGTGCCCCCAATGTATGTAGGCATTTCACAAAGTTTTCATCAATATAGGGTAGTGCCTGATTTCCCATTCTGGTCATAATTCTCATATTCACTACGACATACTCACTATCAGTAAGCTGTACACCATATCTGGAAAGAGGAGATCCGAGTGGTCCCATACAGAAAGGAATGACGTACATGGTTCTTCCCTTCATACTTCCCTTCGTAAGGTCATCAAGAATTGTTTTCATGTCAGAAGGACTCATCCAGTTGTTCGTCGGTCCGGCATCTTCTTTTCTTCTGCTGCATATAAAAGTTTTATCTTCCACTCTTGCAACATCACTTGGATCAGAAAAACAGGCATAACTGTTTGGCCTTTTTTTAGAATTCAGCTTGATGAATGTGCCCTTGTCCACCAAAAGCTGACAAAGTGTGTCATACTCTTCCTGAGACCCATCACACCAATGTGTTTTTTCAGGCTTGAAATGGTCTGCCATACTTTCTACCCAAGACTTTAATTCTGTTTTGATTGTTGATATCATGGTTTTATTTATTTGAATTTAAAAAAAAGAATAAATCAGTTTTTAGTTTAAGGTTATATCGTATTTCAAATTCACCTCTTCCTTTTTGTTTCATGTCTCAATTTAAGAATATAAAACCATAAAAACGGCCTTTTTAGGATGATTTAAATTTCCTTAAATGATGACTTATAACATGTTTTAAAAGCGGCTTGTGGAGAATGATTCCATAATCAATTTTATTTTATTCCGATTGTAAGTTCCACTTAAAGGCTTTCAAATTAATCCTAAGCTCCTTACCTACCAATGAGTCCGATATTGCTTCTCCCAAACCAGCCGAATGCTTGAACCCGTGACCACTGCAGGCTGAAGCTATCATTACTTCCGGAAAGTCTGGCATTTCGTCAACTATAAAATAAGAATCGCTTGTGACGGTGTATAGACATACTTTGGATACCAAAACCTTTTTATGGATATGGTTCAATCTACCATTGATTTTTGTATTAAGAAAATCCACCTGTTCCTCTTCACTTACTTCTCTGATTACAGTATCGGGATGATTTCTTTCTATAAATGACTCAGAGGCGACTTTTATTGATTTCCCGTCCAAAGAAGGAAATCCGTATATGAAATCCTCCGCGCCTTCACCGAATCCCCACATAAAAACAGGTATTTTGCTTTTTTGAAAATGGTTGGCTTCTATCGGAATCCAGTGAAGAATCTGTCGGCAAATTTTAAATTTGGTTTTCGCAAAATCCGGAAGAAAGTCTTTAATCCATGGGCCAACACTGACCACCACCCTTCCTGCTTCAAATACCCCTTGATTGGTTTCAATAGAGACTCCTCCTCCGCTTATGGGTCTCAGACCATATACTTTGGTATGGGTTTTTATGATTGCATTATTTTGTTCGGCCAATTTCAATTGAGTGGAAATTGCCGACTCTGGACTTAAGAATCCGGCACTGGGTTCAAAGTATACTGTTCCTGTTTCTTCGAGGTTGAATTCTGAAAATCGTTTTTTTAACTCTGTGGCATCAAAAACATCGTGAGGAATCTTGCTTTTTTGCGCAAATTGGACTGTTCTTTGAAAAAACCCATCGGATCCATGTTTGGACCAGGTTTTTCCTCCTGAGTCAAAAAGTAAGCCCCCTGTAGTATTCATTATTTTATTGCCCGTAATTCCTTCAATCTCCTTCCAGATTTCATGTGAACGCCTCACTATTGGCACAAAATCCAATCCTTCCCCAACTGCTAACCGGGTAATCCTAGTTTCACCATGGGATGATCCCAAACTATGTGGTGGAGAAAACTGATCTATCCCAAGAATTTTTTTCCCAGATTTGCTCAAGTGCCAAAGAGTAGATGCTCCCAAAGCTCCTAAGCCAAGGACCGCAATTTCAAAACGATTTTGGTTCATGATCGGAATTTAAGATAGGTCAATTTCCATTCCTTCCCTTGCAAATTCCAGTTTCGATGGACTCTTTATTCCACTTAAAATCTCAGAATGAAATTCCTGTAGCTGAAGATCTGTATGAGAAGGGTCATGGTGCGTAAGCATAAGTTGTTTTACTTCTGCAATTGAAGCAAGTTGTATGGCATCCTCTATACTTGAATGGCCCCAGCCTTTTCTGTTTTCGTATTCCAAAGCAGTGTATTGGCCATCATGCAACAACAAATCAGCCTGATTGGCCAAATTAAATCCTGATATCCATCTTTTGTCCGGAATTATACCTGATCGACCCAAGGCGGGTTCATTGTCGGGGATATAAGCAAGGACTGCATTTTTCCCCTTTACCCTAAATCCTACGGTCGGACCTGGGTGGATTACGTATTCAGAATCAACAGAAAAGGGACCTATTTGGAAATTGCTGTTGGAAATCTCATGAAGTGTCAGTTGGCAGGGAAGGTCCCGAAGAGATATGGGGAACAAAGGCGGAGAAAGATACTTGTTGAGTCTTTTCTGTAAACTTAAGGTGGCACTTGCAGGAGCCCAAATATGAACTTCTTTGGAGCTATCAAACAATGGCTTGAAAAACCCAAGTCCCTGTATATGGTCCATATGCAAATGAGTGAGCAAAATGTCGATGCGCTTGGTTGATTTATCAGGAAGGCTAACTTTTCGCAAACCCGAACCTCCATCTAAAATCAACAACCACCCCTCTTCTATGACTGTCACGCAGGAGGTGTTCCCACCATAATAGGAGGTTTCAGAACCTGATGTGGGAATCGATCCCCTTACTCCTATTATTGAAACTATCATAGGTCTCTTGATTCCCAAAAAATGGCAACTGCACCGAGAAATTTATGTGACCGCCCAATTATAGGGTATGACGTAACTGAAATTTTTTCATTTTTACCCTTGAGGCTTTCTATAAAAAAAATCTTATGATGGGGAAGTTGGTCCTGCAAGGTCATCACAAGTGGTAGTCCTTCGGGTGCCAATGGTTCTCCATGTTCATCAAGGGGTTTGAATATAGTTGCCCATGTCCCGACCTCCATTTCACCTGTGTCTTCAAAACGTGTTCCCAGAATTTCTTCTGCAGGCTCATTATAGAAAATAAGGTTGCCTGCAGTATCAGTTATAAAAACTGGAATTGAAAGGCAATCCGCGAGTTGGCGGTTGAGAATAATTTCAATTTCATATGCGCTCATCCAGGAAAAAGAATTGTCTAATCTAAATATATGAAAACAAAACAAAATATATTCATGGGCACAGGACTTTTTACTTTTTGACTCATATTTATCGAAATTGTAACAAATGTTATCTATCAAAGAATGGCGGTCTTTTCTTCTGCCATTCAGTTTTTGACTGGTAAGATGAACCTAACATAATGAGCTTTTCCTCATCATAAAGATTGGCCAAAAATGTAATGGATGTGGGACTACCATTTTGGGAAAATCCATTGGGCATACATAAGGCCGGATGACCGGTAAGGTTAGTTATTAGAAGTTGGTTCCCCGCGAAAGACGGCGTAACAATCACATCAAATTCTTTGAATAATTTATGCATCTCCTCGATTAAAATAGATCTATACCTATTAGCTTGAATGTACTCCACCGCAGGAATAAATCTAGCTGTTCTAAAAATATTGGGCCATGCGTTTTTGTGTTGGGCTACAAGTAGATCATCTCTATTCGATCTGGTCAAATCATCAAAGGCTGCTGCAGCTTCTGCCTCCAGAATAATCCGCATGCTTCCTACAGGTACGGAGGTGCTCAATTCCAATGGGTGTAAGGTCAAACCCATAGCTTTCAGATCCTCCAGAACCTGAAGATCATTTACCAGATTGCTACGATCTCCTTCAAAAAATGCCGGGAAGTAACCAATCTTCAAATCCTTAATCGAATTGTACGCAGCATAATTAAATGCTGCGGGAATAGTGCTCTTATCTTTTTCATCAAATCCATTGATTACCGAAAGGACAATTCCATTATCCAAAGCGGACCTTGATATAGGCCCTATTTTGTCCATACTCCAGCTTAAGGCCATGGCCCCATGCTTGCTTACCCTACCATATGTTGGTCTAAGTCCGGTTACACCGTTTCTTGTGGAAGGGGATACTATGCTCCCGAGTGTTTCTGTACCTATTGCAAAAGGAACCAAAGCTGCGCTAACTGCTGATGCCGAACCAGCAGATGACCCGCTTGAACCTTGATTTAGGTTCCAAGGGTTTTTGGTGATGCCACCATACCAAACATCTCCCATTGCCAGGGCACCTAAAGTAAATTTTCCAACCAAAACGGCTCCTGAAGCATCTAGTTTTTCGACTACCGTTGCTGTTTCATCAATTAACTGATCTTTGAAGGGTGTTGCCCCCCATGACGTTATGGTACCTTTTACAGAAAGTAAATCTTTTATTCCATAAGGAATGCCATGTAATGGACCGCGATAATTTCCGTTTTGGATTTCAATGTCCATTTCTTTGGCTTTCTGTAGGGCTTCACTATCCAATAAGGTGATAAGACATTGCAGTGTATCCGCATATTTTTTGATTCTATCCAAATAAATGGTTGTCAATTTTTCTGAACTTAATTTTCTGGTTTTTATCAAAACCGAGAGTTCAGCCACAGAAAGAAAAGCGATATCTTTCTCATTTTGTGGCAAGTCCACTATCGCAGGTAATCCCCAATGAATGGGCTTCTGTATCTGTTCAGGTACAAAACCATGAGGTAACGGGTTAAAAGCAACTGCCGGACCGGTAGAATTTTCGATTGGAATTTTTCTCATTTCCCGGTAGGTTGCAAGCTGATCATTGAGATCCCTGAGCATACTGTCTCTTTCCGATTGATTGAACTCCAATCCAATCAAGGTCTCCGCACCTTCAATGGATATATGAGTGATCTCTCCTGATTTTTTCCCTACAATAAAACCCAGGGATAAAACAATGGGTATGATAAAAATCCAAGGTCTTCGATCAATTTTAGAATGCTTCATGTAGTTTTGTGTTTGAAACGTATTTTATTCCCAAATTGGGATTTGATTTTAGGAAGGTAATCATAATCTAGAATGGATAAAAATAAGCTTACACCAATATTCCCTATGCCTATGCGGGGGCTACTTTTACTTACAGGAATGTATTCTTTTGCCTGGGCGGCATTTTTTAGGTATTTCGGAGGGGATCTTTTGAGATGGCTTGCCATGAATCCCACTGAAATCCCAGATATCAGTGGAAGGATTTTCGGTACAGTGGGTATGTTCATAGGTTTTTTGATTTTTTTAAGTGCTTTTTATCCCATCAGTTGGCATTATCTTATTATGGTAGGAATCGCTGGGAAATTGATACTGGCAGTTTGGTTTATTCTTGCCTTTATTCCTGAATTGGGTTGGAATAAACGCTCCATCTTTCACTTGGTTTTTAATGAATTGCTATGGTTGATTCCTCTATCCATTATTCTGATAAGGGCAATTAAAGTGAAAAATTATTTAAAGGATTTGCCAGAGTAGCCGGAGATATTTTATTTAACGGCTTTCTCTTACCAACCTAAAACCCACATCATAGCCATTTCCAGGGCCAGCACCATGGAATAAATAGGTGGCATTGGTAACATCAGAAGTAATGCTTCCCCCTTTCAAAACATGTACTTCACCTTTTTCCGGGGGGCTGGGGTATGCAAAAATATCATTGTTATAATAGTCTTCAACCCATTCCCAAACGTTGCCCAACATATCATATAATCCCCAAGGATTGGGTTTTTTTGTGCCTATAGGCTTTGTTGTCCCTTTATTGGTTTGTTGAATCCAAGCTTGTTCGCGTGTTTCTGACCAAGATAATAAGGAGTCATTACCTGCTCTGGCAGCATATTCCCATTCAAATTCAGTAGGTAAACGATAATGATAAATGTTATCCATTTCGTTCAGTTTAGTCAAAAAATCCTGTACCATTTGCCAAGTGACATTATCAACCGGAAACAAATCTGCACTCCTACCGACTTTATCTGCATTAAAAATTGATGGATTGGAATCCATTACTGCCTTCCATTGCCCTTGGGTGACTTCATATTTCCCAATGTAATAGGGTTGAGTTATGTTTACCCAAAAACCTGGTCTGGAATCCCTTTCGGCCGTTTCCCGACAACGTTTAAAATCTTCCTCGGTCCATTTTACTTCTTCAGGAATATCCCGTGTATCAGGATAGCTTGGGCATTCAATTTCAATTTTCCCCACTAAGAATTTTCCAGGTTCAATCTTTTGAAATTCCATCCCAAGACTATTGGGAATACCATGATCTAGCTGTTGGGCCAAAAGAGGCCATGAGGCCATATATCCTATAAAAAAAAGAAATTGAGCCAAGTTTTTCATTTTCAGAAAGCCGGTTTAAGTTCCTTGATCTTAATATTCCTAAAGGAATGGGCTGCATCAGGTTTCCAAGAGAAGTCACAGCATCTCCCACCTGGTACAGGCTGTAAAGTAGCACTCCAATGCAATTGAAATGCGATCATTCCCGCAATGACATCTCCGATCAAATCATTGCGTTGCCCTTCCGCGTCCCACATGTGGATTCCATTTATCCACAATGAAACTTTTGGTATTTCTCCGATTATCCTGATCAGGAAACTGTTCCACTCTCCCTTTTTCCAAACTTCATCCAAGTTATCAATTTTGGCATTGATAGTGGTTCTCAGCATTTCTCCGAAAAAATTACCCGTTCCGTTTTCACCATCTCCGGCCAATTCCAACTGATAAGCCGAACCACTTTCACTTGATCTAAGAAAAATTCCACCATTGGTACCCGGGTGGCCTTTGAATTCAAGGCTTAATTCAAAATCCTGATATAATTTGTCCGTGAGAATAATACCTCCTTGACCATAAGGATATTGTTTCATAACAATAGCCCCATTCTCTACAAAAAAATTACCCATCGATCCATGATGGTTGGTCTTGCTGATATGCCAACCTTCCAAATTTTCACCATTGAAGATCGAAATAGATTCACTTTGTGTATAATCCTTTTGTGCACAATTTATATGACTGGTCATTATGAAGTACACTCCTATAAATTTCCTCACAACAAACCCAAAAGATGGGAAAGAGAATTGGTCTTTTCTATTTAAAGGTTGAATTGCTTTCGCCATCAATTTCTATTTAATAAACTCGATTCCTGTCATCATAATCAAAGCGTCACTTTCTTTTGCCTGCAAATTCTTCACTACGATATATAAATCATGGATTCCACCTGAATTAGGAACATCAAAGGTTGCCGGAAGACCCATAGCATCCCCGAAGAAAGGACCTTTGTCACCTTTTGGAGCAGGAGGTATTGTAAATGGTTCACCAATTATCTTACCTTTAGGATTCCCCAATCTGAGCTCTATGGTTGCGCCGATAAAATGTGACCAGTGCCAAAAGCGATTGGGCGCTCCGACTTTGATCTTGTTGATACCAGTAAGGTCTATTTCTTTGAAACCTATATGTCCACCTTTCCCTGTGAAAATAAAGCCTGGATCATTAGTAGAAGGGGTATAAGAAATACCGTTATCCGAAAAGAAATCTGCATCTTCAGGAGCCAAAACGGGATATCTTAGAAGAAGATAATCCTTCCCCGTCAGATTCAGTTCCTCTTTTTTCGATGATCCTTTGTCGGTATAACTTGTCAAGAAAACATAAGACCCCATTTCCAAAGGAGTCCGGAAATACGAATCCAGCCTTTTGCCTCTTCCTCTCTTTTTAAAAGCTTTTGTCTGGTATTGACCTGAAGGACCAAGATAGATATTTCTCCCATTCTCAGAATCTATTTCAAGGATATAATCAATGATCTGAGAAATTTCAGAAGGATTTAACATGGGCTGAGGAGGCATGGGTAATTCTCCCCATTTACCAGAACCTCCCTCAGAAATACTTTTAGACAATGTTTCAAAAGCTTTGGGATCCTTCATATACCTCTTGGCGATATCCTGAAAAGCAGGTCCAACCAATTTTTTGTCCTCTAAATGACAGGAAAGGCAATTGCCTTTTTTTATCAAAGCTTTCGTATTGATATGTCTTAAACTAGTTTCTGCATTCAGTTTATCTTGCTGGTCCAACAATATCAATTGCGGATAGCCCATTCCTGAAGGGATATATTGTGCTGTAACCAACACATCTTCTTTTCTTATATTTCCTTCTACCAAACTACCGTCTTCCTTATCTTCAACAGAAACTACATATTTGATCATCGCATCCGGGAAGTAAAAACTTTGGTTCCCTTCCAAAATTTGAAACTTTACTTGGGGCTGACTGTTTCCGGCAATGATTTGGAATGAATCCTCAGAAGTAAATCCATCTGGATCTTTTACCTCCAGATTTACAACATATTTACCGGGTTCTTCTAGTATCAATGTTGGATTTAAGTCCGTATTGTTTTTGACCGTTTTACCATTAACTTCTTTGATTGTCCATTTGTAAGTCAAAGGATCACCGTCAAAATCCAAACTCTCTTCAGCTTCTAGATTTACTTCCAAGGGAATTTCTCCATCCAGGACATCAGCACTTGCTTTGGCAATTGGTGCCCTATTGCCTGCATAGAATTCAATTCTGGAGATTTTCCCCTGTCCACCTTTTCCATATTCTACCAAATATAAATCCCCATTGGGACTGAAATCCATATCCAGGGGCTGACTATGTGTCAATAATTCTGCAGGAAGAAATCTCTCCAAGGAAATTACTTTGGAGCGCTGCTTATCCATTTCCACCAACATGATCCAATTCCGGACATAATCGGTAATAAACCATTTGCCTTCAAAATAGTCCGGGAAAACCCTTTCTGCATTTTTTGAGAAATCCTTCTTTCTAAAAATCGGACCGCCAACTGCTGACCTCGCGGCACTACCCAATATGGGCCACTCTTCCGAAACTTGGTAAGGATAGGCGATGAGAGCTTCCTTTGCGAGTGGAAGAATCTTGAGCCCGGTATTGTTGGGAGAATCGTTGTAGCTAGAGTCAGGCTTATATCGTTCGCCGTATTCTCCAGTAGCATAATCATAACTTTTGTAAGCCTTATTATATCCAATAAAATAAGGCCAACCGTAATTTCCGGGGCCTTTTGCGACATTGAATTCGTCGTAACCCATTGGTCCAAATTCGTCCGAGTCCATTCCTGCATCCGGTCCCACTTCTCCCCAATGGAGGTATTGGGTTTTGGAGTCAATGGACAATCTCCATGGGTTTCTATTGCCCATCACATAAATCTCAGGTAAGGTATTTGGAGTACCCGGTTCAAACAAATTTCCTTTTGGAATGCTGTAATTGCGATCAGTTTGAGGTTTGATCCTGATGATGGTTCCCCGCAGGTCATTTGTGTTTCCAGCTGTCCTTGCTTCATCTTCGCCTCTACCCCCTTCATTTTCAAAAGGAAGTGGTGAATATTGGGTGGGATGCGAATCCGCACCAATACTGAGGTATAAATTCCCTTCTTTGTCCCAAGTCATACCCCCACCAAAATGTTGACCGTCAGGTTGTTCCCATGGAATAGTCAGGATTATTTTTTCAGTTCCGAAATCCAGTTTGGCTTCTTTATCCAATTCAAAGCGAGAAAGTCGCAAAGCATTCCCCTTGTCTGCTGCTGCAGAGAAAAAGAGAAACAATTGGCGGTTACTTTCAAAATCTCTGTCCAGCAAAATCCCTATCAAACCT
>CAZLJT010000125.1:0-10649 GCA_964559905.1 uncultured Aquiflexum sp. | reverse complement strand
TTCCACCTTGTGCTGCAATTGAATGTGCTCTTCTAGGGATATCTTTAAAAAAAAATGCATTGAAATTGTAACCAAGATCTGCCAAAGACGCAGCAGCTGAAGCTCATGCTAATCCAGTTCCAACAACTATTACTTCATATTTTCTTTTATTGGCCGGGTTGACCAATTTCACGTTGAATTTATGTTTGGTCCATTTGTCTGCCAATGGGCCTTCGGGTATTTTAGAATCTAGTATCATCTAAATAAGATTTTATATTTCTACATTCAATTAAATCTGCTGGATCAAAGTGTTTGGATATACATGACCAGAGGAATCAGTGCAAATAGTGCTGGAACTATAATTGAAAAGCCAAAACCGACTTTTTGAATTAAAGGTGAATATTTTGCATGATTCAAACCAAGGGTTTGAAATGCACTTGCAAAACCATGTGAGAGATGAAATCCCAAGAAACCCATACAAATCACGTAAAAGGCCACATAAAATATATTCGAATATGCTTCAGAGACAATAACAAAAACATTCTTATAAGTATTGCCATCATAAACTGCAGTCGGTATTTCCCCGAATTTGAATTCATACCAAAAACCCCTCAAATGAACAAGGATGAATATCAACAAGATTGTTCCCAAAATACCCATGTTTCTAGAAGACCAAGAACTGTTTTTTTCCGGTCTGCTCATCGCATATCCTACCGGCCTTGATTTTTTGTTCTGTCTGGTAAGGATTATTGAATAAACAACGTGAAGTAAAATAAATGCGAAATTGCCATAAGAAACGACTTTAAT
This sequence comes from uncultured Aquiflexum sp., assembly GCA_964559905.1. Taxonomy (GTDB): domain Bacteria; phylum Bacteroidota; class Bacteroidia; order Cytophagales; family Cyclobacteriaceae; genus Aquiflexum. The sequence continues at coordinate 9,863 of CAZLJT010000125.1, read as the reverse complement.
GAAAGGATTATTGGCCATACTGTGCGCATATATGTTGAAGGATTCCCCATTATCAGACATAAGCAACTGTAAATTCCCAGCCAAATGCACGACCAAGAATAATATCAGAAATAATCCTGTAAGGGCCATTAATAATTTTTTGCCCAAAGTGCTATTTAAGGTTTTTGATACCCAACTCATATACTTTTTCTTAAGTTTTCGATTGAAATTCGGTTTTTAAACTACGAGGCCAAATTTACATGTGGAAAGCTTAGTAAACAATCCATAAACAATCGATTGAACTTATTTTAAAACATTCTAAATAGACCTGCTTTAAAATTCAATAAATTCAATTTATTATCGTTTATCTAACCAAGTGTTTAATTTTATTGTTTGATTAAAATAAATAATTTGATCCTGTTTTGGTTAATTTCGTATATCTTAAAAGATAAAATAAAATCCTTCATGAAATTCAGCAATTTACTTTTACTCACCTTTGGTGTTTTGTTTCTGTCTTTAACAAATTCTTTTGCAACTCATATCCGAGCAGGGGAAATTACTGCCGAGAGAGTATCTATACAAACATTAACTTATAGAATCACTGTAGTAGGTTATACGGATACCAGATCCAGTGTTATTTTTGGACCCGGAGAAGTTAATTTCGGTGATGGAAGGGAAGTACAGCTAAATACTGAGGCAGATTTTACATTGGTTGAATCTTTGGGTAACCAGATTGAGAAAAACACTTTTGTAGTTACCCACACCTACCAGGGACCCGGAGCTTACACTATTTGGTTTAGGGAATTCAATAGAAACGATTTGACCTTGAACATGGATAATTCTGTGGATACACCTTTTTATGTAGAAACCAAAATCGTCATAGACCCTTTTATAGGTATCAACAATTCGCCTGTACTTACAATCCCCCCTGTGGACAATGGAGCAGTCAATAAAAGATACATCCATAATCCAGGAGCATACGATCCTGATGGAGACAGTCTTGCTTATTCCATGGATGTTCCCAAACAACAATTTCAAAGACCAGTAAATAATTACAGAGATCCTTCTTCTTCTGAATTTAGTTTCAATAGGGAAGATGGTGGAGTACCTCCTTTTCTGACCCTCGATCCAATAACAGGGGATTTAATATGGGATGCTCCGGGATTAGCTGGACAGTACAATGTTGCATTTAGAATACGGGAGTTCAGAAAAATAGCTGGAGAATGGATTGAAATTGGTTATGTCGTCCGGGATATGCAAATCATTATTGAAAATTCAAATAACCAACGTCCTGAATTGATCCTGCCACCTGACCTTTGTGTAGTCGCAGGAACAAAAATAGAGGAAATCATACAAGGCTCTGACCCTGATGGAGATCCAGTAAAAATCGAGGTTTTTGGTGATCCTGTAGAAATATCGAGTTCCCCGGCTGATTATCAACCAAAATCCATCTTCCAATCCAGTCCCGGAATTATAAATTTTGAATGGCAGACTATCTGTAGCCATGTTCGGGAGAGGGAGTATCAGGTAAGAATCAGGATAACAGATCAACCAAGATCTGGCCCTGCCTTGGTTGATATCAAAACATGGAATATCAAGATAATCGGACCACCTCCTGTCCTAGAAGATGTAGAACAGCAGCAGGGCAGATCAGTTAATTTGCAATGGCAACCATATTCTTGCTCGGGCTCAGCACAATCCATGCAGATTTGGAGGAGGTTAAATTCCGATCCTTATGAACCAGATTCCTGCGAAACTGGAATCAGATCCGGCTATGAATTGGTTGGAACTACAGATATAAATACTTTCAATTTTATAGATAACAATCAGTCAGAGGGATTAGCCCCTGGAAACACCTATTGTTATCGATTGGTTGCAGCTTTCCCGCAACCAAGAGCTGGAGAAAGTATTGTTTCAGAAGAAATTTGTATTACAATTGATGTAGATGTTCCTTTGATTACTAATGTGAGCGTTGAGGCAACAGGTGAAACCGATGGTGAAATATTTATCAAATGGACCCCACCTTATGATATTGATAGAGAGCAGTTCCCCGGACCTTTTACTTATGAATTACTGAGAAGCACGGGATTTACCGGAAATCAAAATAGGGTTTCTGTATTTAGTACTTCAGATACAACCTTCACAGATACCGGATTGAATACCGAAAATCTAGTATACAATTATAAAGTAATCCTAAAGGAAAACAATACCACAATAGACAGTTCCAGTTCGGCATCATCTGTCAGATTGGAACCTATAATAATCAATGAAGCAATCGAATTGAATTGGGAGTTCGTTGTTCCTTGGAACAACTCTGTTTCGGAATTTAAACATGAAGTGTACAGAAACCGAAATGATCTTAATGCTCAGGATGCAGATATTTTTGAGCTTATTGCTGAAGTGGATGTGACCACAGCAGGTTTTAGCTATTTTGATGATGGGCGGCATAATGGAGTTTCACTTAAAAAAGATATTGAATACTGCTATTATGTTATCACTAAAGGTTCTTACAATGTTGATTTGATTGAATACCCCCTTGAAAACAAATCTCAGCTAATCTGTGCCAGGCCAGATGACGATAGATTGCCATGTCCACCGGTGCTTACCTTTGAAGGTCCGGATTGCATAGAATTTTTGTCTGATAAAAGTTGCGGATTCAATTCTTTTGTACATGAATTGAGTTGGGATCCCGATTTCAGCGGTGTTTGTGATGATGAATTAAGTGCTTTTCAATTATATTTTACACCCAATGGTGAAGAAGGTGTTTTCAATTTGATAGGGACTTATTCCCCATTCGAGAGAAATGCGATATTAACTGATTTGCAAACTTACCGTGGATGTTATTATATCACAGCCGTAGACAGATCTGGAAATGAAAGTGAACCAAGCAATATTGTCTGTGTGGATAATTGCCCGAATTATGAATTGCCGAATGCGTTTACTCCAAATGGAGATGGTGTAAACGACACTTTCATGGCCTTCGATAATCCTTTTGCAAGGTGTCCAAGGTTTGTTTCGGGAGTTGAGGTATTTATAGTCAACAGGTGGGGAGTTGAGGTTTTTAGTTATAACAGCCTTTCTTCTTCTGAAAACGACATTTATATCGGATGGGATGGAAGAGATAAAAATGGAAATCAATTACCTGCTGGAACCTATTTCTATTCTGGAACTGTCAGATTTGACACCTTAGACCCAGCATTACAGGAGAAGAAACTGAAAGGTACAATCCAAATTCTTGAATGAGGGTTCAGGACAAATTTATAATTGTATTGTTTGATGGTGTTTGTAATTTATGTAACAATGCTATTGATTTTATAATTTCCAGAGATAAAAAAAACAAATTTAAGGTAGGAGCATTACAGGAAGTTACTTCTAAAAAAATACTTAAAGATTATCAAATCAATGAGGAATATTTAGATTCTCTGGTATACATACACAAAAACCAGGTTTATTATAAAAGTCGTGCTGCTTTGGAAATCGCACGTAATTTGAGTGGATTATGGCCAATACTTTATATCTTTATCATTATCCCCTCTTTTTTAAGAAATCCTATTTATGATTGGATAGCCAGAAACAGGTACAAATGGTTTGGACAAAAGGAGACCTGTCGACTGCCCACTGAAGAGGAAAAAGCAAAATTTCTTTAGATAAGGTTGTCAATGATTGTACCTTACTACCATAACCTATTAAATAAATGGTTTCCATTATCCAATAAAGTACCAAAAACATGAACAAATAATAATTATGGATATACCAAGTGTGTTTAAAAATAACGAGAATTGGATTGCTAAAAAACTTGAAAAAGATTCAGATTATTTTAAAAATTTAGCAAAAGGGCAAAACCCTGATATTTTGTATATAGGATGTTCAGATAGCCGGGTAACTGCAGAAGATTTAATGGGCGTTGGACCTGGAGATGTTTTTGTACACAGAAATATCGCCAATATGGTCATCAGTATTGACCTCAATGCCATGTCTGTTTTGACTTATGCAGTGGATTATTTAAAAGTTGATCATGTTGTAATTTGTGGACATTATCAATGCGGCGGAGTTAAAGCTGCTATGGACGCTGCTGATTTGGGTATTTTGAATCCATGGTTGAGGAATATTAGGGATGTTTACAGAATCCATAGAAACGAACTCAACAGTATAGAAGATGAATCATTGAAATACAATCGACTGGTAGAATTAAATGTACAGGAACAGTGCGTTAATTTATTAAAAACAGCTGTGGTTCAAAAAGCTATAAGAAATAGGGGTATGAAAATCCACGGTTGGGTATTTGACGTTGGGACCGGAAAGTTGATTGATCTTAAGATAGATTTCAAGGCTGCGTTAAAAGAAATTACCGAAATATATGATTTGGGAGGCATGAATATCGAATCCCTTACTATAGATGATTAAATTTGGATTTTTTTGCCACCTAGCGTTCTCCCAAAAGACCTCTTATTTTTTTGATATATTTGCATTTTACAAAATCTAAAATAATGAAAAAAGCATATGTTTTTCCTGGACAGGGAGCACAGTTCACAGGAATGGGGAAAGATTTGTATCAATCCGATGCAAAAGCAAAGGATTTGTTTGAAAATGCCAATCAGATATTGGGATTCAGGATTTCAGACATCATGTTTGAAGGATCTGCAGAAGCACTCAAACAGACCAAAGTAACACAACCTGCAATATTTTTACACTCAGTAATTTTGGCAATGACATCATCTGATTTTAAACCTGATATGGTAGCAGGGCATTCTCTTGGCGAGTTCTCAGCATTGGTTGCCAATGGAGTCCTCGCTTTCGAAGATGGCTTGAAATTGGTTTACCAAAGAGCACTTGCTATGCAGGAAGCTTGTGAAATCAATCCATCAGGAATGGCAGCGATTTTGGGATTGGAAGATAGTAAAGTTGAAGAAATATGTGCCTCAATAGAAAATGAAATTGTTGTACCTGCCAATTATAATTGTCCAGGCCAACTGGTCATATCAGGTACTAATAAAGGAATAGAAATAGCATGTGAAAAAATGAAAGAGGCAGGTGCAAAAAGGGCCTTACCCCTCCCTGTTGGTGGTGCCTTTCATTCTCCCCTTATGGAGCCTGCAAGGGAAAAACTTCAAAAAGCAATTGAAGCAACAACTTTCCATGAACCCATTTGTCCCATTTATCAAAATGTAAGCACAACTGCAATCATTGATGTGGAAGAAATTAAGAGAAATCTGACTGCTCAACTTACAGCGCCTGTAAAATGGACTCAATCTATCCAAAAAATGGTAGAAGATGGTGCAGTCATTTTTATAGAGTGTGGGCCAGGTAAGGTACTCCAAGGATTAGTTAAAAAAATCCATAATGAGTCAGAAGTGGCTAGTATATAAAAAAATCCCGGTTAAATGCCGGGATTTTCATTACAATAGACTGATACCTTTGATTGATCTTTACAAAGATCCAGTAATTCGGAATGGGGTTTAAATAGTATTGGATGAACAAAATCCGGAAGGACATCATTGAGCGGCACCAAAACAAACCTCCTCTCCTGAATGAAAGGATGGGGTATGATGAGATCTTCTTTATTTATCAATTTAGAACCATAATACAGAATATCAATATCCATATTCCTATCTCCCCACTTGACTTTCCTTTGTCTTCCCAATTGATTCTCAATACTCAAGATTGATTTTAATATAAATTCAGGCTTTTCATTGGTTTCATAAATCAAAATCTGATTGAGATAATTACCTGAAGACATTCCACCCCATGCCTCTGTTTCATAAATGCATGAGAACACGAGAGGATTTCCGAATATTTTAGACAATAAGAAAGTAGCTTCCTCTATCAATGCGAATCTATTTCCCAAATTACCTCCAACAATCAAAACTACTTTCTCCATTAGTCTGTTAATAACTAAATTGATTAAACATATATAAAAAAGCATTAATTTAGCGGAATAATATGTAAAAATATGAGATTTCTAGGTAATGTTTTGGCTGTAATTGTTGGTCTACTGATATTTTCAGTTATGAGTTTTTTTATTTTAGCAGGTATACTTGCAGTAATATCTTCTGCTGAGGATGAAATTGACATTAAAGAAAATACAGTACTCGTTTTGAATCTTGAAGGGCGGATTTTGGTAGAGAGAAGTAGTGAAGATGACCCTGACTTTTCATCCTTAGGTCTTTTCGGAGGAATTCCGACTATAGGACTCACGAATTTGAAGAGGGCTGTTCAGACTGCCACGGAAAATGAAAATGTAAAAGGTATTTTTCTGAAAGCAGGTACATTCACAGCAGGTCAGGCCGGAATGAAGGAATTCCGAGATGAATTGAAAAAATTCAAAAATTCAGGGAAGTTTATTGTTAGCTACGGGGAATTTTATACTGAGGGAGGCTATTACATCAGCTCCGTTGCAGATGAGGTTTATATCAATCCATCAGGAGCAATGGAGTTCAATGGTTTCGCAGCTGAAGTCATGTTTTTCAAAGGTCTTTTTGAAAAAATTGAGGTTGAGCCCCAGATTTTCAGGGTTGGGGATTTTAAGAGCGCAGTGGAACCCTTTATGCTTGATAAAATGAGTGACGAAAGCCGTTTACAGACTGAGTCGTTGTTGGGTGATTTAAATAAAACCTTACTTGAAGAAGTGGGTGAATCGAGAGGAATTTCCTTTGAAAAAATCAACGAAATAAATTCCAAAATGCTGGTCCGCAAAACCCAAGATGCGGTAGAATATAAATTAGTAGATGCTTTATGGTATGAAGACCAAGTGATAAATCTGCTTAAGGAAAAACTTGGCCTCAAGGAAGAAGATAATATCAATACTGTAAATATCAACAGAATCAACAAATCAGCAAATACAAAAAACAGACTTTCAAAAAACAGAATTGCCGTAATTATAGCCGAAGGAGAAATCATGGGGGGTAAGGTGGAAGGCACTATTGGTTCAGAACAGTTCAGTGAAGAAATCAAAAAAGCCAGAAAAAATAAAGATATCAAAGCCATAGTCCTAAGGGTAAATTCGCCCGGAGGATCTGCATTGGCATCGGAAGTAATCTGGCGTGAAATGGAGGAAGCCAAAAAAGAAAAACCGGTGATTGCCTCAATGGGTGAAGTTGCAGCCTCAGGAGGATATTACATTGTAGCAGGTGCGGATACTATTGTTGCCCAGCCAAATACCATAACTGGTTCCATCGGAATTTTTGGGTTGTGGTTCAATGCCCAAGGTTTGCTCAACAATAAATTAGGAATAACAACCGATGTCGTCAAAACCGGTGAGTATTCGGATTTTCTAAGTCCAACAAGGAAAATAACCGAAATGGAAAAAAGTGTATTTCAGGGACAGGTAGAAGAAGGATATGATGTTTTCCTGACCAGAGTTGCCGAAGGCAGGAACAAAACTAAAGAAGATATCATGAAAGTGGCTTCAGGAAGAGTTTGGAGTGGAAATCAAGCACTGGGAAATGGTCTTGTAGATGTCTTGGGAAGTTTGGAAGATGCGATCGCAATCGCAGCTGAAAAAGCAAGTATATCTGACGACTACCGCATAGTTTATTACCCTCAGGAGAAGCCTTGGTTTGAAAGAATTCTCAATCAATTGTCCAATGATGTACAGGTCTTTTATCAAAAACAGAAATTGGGTTCTTTTTACCCGGTTTTTAACCAAATTGAAAAAATGAAACAACATCAGGGAATTATGGTCAGGATGCCCTTTGATATTGTAATTCAGTAAACCAAAACAGACATTTTAAAAAGGAGCTTTTGGCTCCTTTTTTTATACTTGCATAAGTATTTTCCAGGCTTTTTCAATATCCCCGGTTTCCAAAGATTCTTTAGCAAATAGATGAATGTGAAAGATCAGACTTTCCTGATCATTTTTAAACCTCAATTTCATTTCCTGAATTTCTGGCAGTTTAGAATACTCTTCAATCTCTTCATTGGTAGGTAGGGATTCAATATTCGCTAGTCGACCTAAATTATTGCCCGTTAAAATGGCACTATTCCTGATTTCAGTCGGTAAATTATCCACCCCGATTCCTTTCTTTCGGATGGGTTTTGGAATTTCAAACAAAGAAGTTCCGCTTGCTCTGCAATACCAATCACCTCCCATTCTTGCTACTGCATCCAATTTATTGGGGTCAATCTTATTGTTTTCATCCAAAATATCCTGATGAATATGCATTAGTATAACTTCGCAAATCACCAGATTTGCAGCCCCACCTTCTTCCCCAACTGCTATGATATCCAAAACCTTGCACTCAAATGCAACTGGCGCTTCTTTTACCCTAGGCGGTTTGATCATTTCAGAAGATACTTGGGTCAATCCTGACTTTTTAAACTCATTTATGCCTCTATCATATTCAGTGCTTGCCAAAGACATCTGCTCTACTATGGCAAAATTCACCATATTTATGACTACCTCAGGAACTTCCTTGACATTGTCGAGGCTATGCTTGGTTGTATTATCTCTGACTCTTCTAGATGGTGAAAAAACCAATATTGGAGGATTTGACCCAAAAACATTGAAGAAACTGAAAGGACTCAAATTAATATTTCCATTCTTATCTATTGTACTTGCAAAGGCAATGGGCCTTGGGGCTACAGTCCCCAAAAGGTAACTATGGAATTCTGAGGTGGAAATATTTCCCGGATTGATTGTTAGCATTTCAGTTATTTTTAATAAAAAACAATTGTTTCTTTAGGTGATTCTTTTTTCTTTAACTTAATCACTAAATTAAACATCTCAAAAATCATATTGATATGAAACCAATAAATTTTCAGTTTTCGATATTTCTTATCTGCTTAAATTTGATTTTTCTTATCCAATCCAATGAATCCATGGCTCAGACCTATCAAATAGCTACCTACAATATCAGATTTGATAATCCAAAGGATTTATCTGATTTATGGATTAATCGGTCGCCACATTTAATAAACCAGATAATATTCCATAAAATGGATATCATAGGTACACAGGAAGGATTGTATCATCAATTGGAAGACTTAAAAAACGCTTTGGGATTTCCCTATATCGGTATTGGAAGGGATGATGGCGGAAAAGCAGGTGAATTCAGTGCCATCTTTTATAATCCAGAGAAATTTTCTTTGTTGGAAAATGGTACCTTTTGGCTATCAGATACTCCGGAAACACCATCCGTAGGTTGGGATGCCGCATTAAATCGCGTCTGTACTTGGGCTAAATTCAGGGATAATGTTGGAAAATCATTTTATGTTTTTAATATCCATTATGATCACGTTGGCCAAAAAGCGAGAGAAGAAAGTAGCAAACTCGTGATCCAAAAAATAAAAGAAATAAATAAAAATGGTCTCCCGGTTATTTTTATGGGTGATTTTAATGTTGATCCCGATAACCAAGCATACCTAACTATTTTGGAAAACTCTTCTTTGAAAGATAGTAGAATAATCTCAAAAAATCCTTCAGTCGGTAATCAAGGAACTTTCAATGCTTTCAATTGGAGAATTTTACCGGATAGAATAATAGACCATATATTTGTGAGTCCAAATATTGAAGTCTTAAGGCATGGTATTCTAACGGATAATTATGGGATGAAATATCCTTCAGACCATTTTCCTGTTATGGTTGAAGTCTCTTATAAATAATTATGATTAAAAAAAACCCATCACTATACACTTCCCAAAACCTTTAAAAGCAATTACGAACTTGTTTTTTCAACTCTTCCAAATATTTAGGATTAGGTAGTGGGTTGCATTCCCCACCTTTATGGCCATTTAGACATTGAAAAAAGACAAATCCCCATCTCTAGATAAAAAGTTTCAAGATTTCCTATAAAAACGCCAAAAGCCTTTGGGATTCCCCAAAGGCTCAGTGATAATGTGGCGGCGGCCTACTCTCCCGGGTGTAACCCCAGTACCATCGGCGCTGC
>CAZLJT010000124.1:9197-10662 GCA_964559905.1 uncultured Aquiflexum sp. | reverse complement strand
AAAACCTCAAAGGTCTCAACGCCTTCCTCTTGTATCCCCGATACTCGGGGCAGGCTTTGGTTCTTGTCTCTTGGTTCTAAAATCTCGTCTCTCGCATCTCGCTTCTCCCTCCTAATACCCAGTAATCTCCTTCAGCAACCCAAAAAATCCCTTTTTCCGATCTGAATTGGTGCCCCAATCTACCGGAACACTTTGATAACCTTGCTCAAATCCTTCATCTTTCATTCTGTAATCAAACAAACCCCAAGAGGCATAAGCGGAAACGGCCGCAACAAAATTGTTCCAGTCTTTGTCGAAATCAAAATGATCGTCTTCATTAAAGAGAATAGGCATTTGGCGATATCCATCCACCTCTTTTGTCTGATTTACCATTTCTACAATCCTATCCGGATTACTGACTCCATTCCCGTGAAGCAAAATAAAATCCGAGACTCTGACCACATTTGGTTTGGGGATAGCTCCTCCTTTATAACTTGTACTTACATAAAACTTGTAGCCATTCCTTTCCATATTTTTTGCCAATGTGATCAATTCATGAACTCTTTCTGGCTTTAAAATCTCATGGTCATAGGCATCTACATCACATTCATTGTTGATTTCGATCAGGACGTTTCTGTAGCCTTTTTCATGTAGCCATTCCGTGGCATTTTGAACAGCGGCTATCACTGCCTTTTCATCTTCTAACCTTTGGTCCTGCCCAAAATAAAAGTATCCTACGATCGGTACCATGCCCAATTCATCTGCTTTATCAAGGATTTTTTTCAAACTCTTAAAATAAGGACCCCTCAATTCTCCTTTTTCGGTAAAAGCTGAATTGTTCCAAGGCTGACTTTGGGAATAACCAAATGGACTGCCTCCCTGCAAATTGATGGTAAAAGAAAGCAAACCATGCCTTTTCCATTCTGCCATGTTGGCAATAAACTCATCCGTGTTTCTCTCAGGATCCCATTTACCTGTATCAGGATATTCCCAATTGGAAACCGTCTCAGGATTGAGATCATCAAAAATCCCCTGCACCATCCTCGAGTTCATCAACAGCCCCTCTATCGGCTTGCCTTTCCAAGTTCTACCCTCATAAGTCGGTTTGCCATTGATATAAAATTTATCCGCTTTGATTTCGACGGTTGTTTTCCTTTCCTGTGGAACAAGCTCGGCAGAATAGGTGAAGTTAAAGAGGAATAAGAATAGGATTGATTTTAAAAGCGTCATGCTACAGGTTTTTATGGAATAAGATATTGTTTATTAATCCTTTAAGTTAGAAATATTTTCGGGTAATAAATAAAAGACAATTTAATCGTCAATTCTGATGGAATTGAATCCTGATTTCCAATATTATTCAAATATTAATTTTAGTAGATTTTTTTGGTTTTAACTTAAAGTATCCTTAATGATTTGTTTGCTTTTTGGCGGGGCTTTCTTTCTACTTTTGGGCACGTACAGCAAACGAACATTTTTTCATAATCCT
>CAZLJT010000124.1:0-9187 GCA_964559905.1 uncultured Aquiflexum sp. | reverse complement strand
TTTTTAAGGGAATTGAAAGATTGAAAAATTGGATGATTGGAAAATTAACTAGAATCAGGAGTGAATTCTCAAAAAATCGAAAATATTATTTCAACCATATTTCAATTTTATTTCCACTTTATTTCAAACGTATTTCAACTGAATATCTTTTAATTCATTTCCTTCCACCCTAACCCACCCTTTTTGAGCAATTTCCTGTATTCTGTTGGGGTCATTCCGGTTAGTTTTTTGAATTGGGAGGAAAGGTGTTGAACGGAACTGTAGTCCAATTTCCAGGACATTTCGCTGAGATTGAGTTCTTCATAAAAGAGCCATTCCTTTACTTTTTCGATTTTCAACTGGATAAAGTATTTCTCCATAGTAATCCCTTCAATGCTGCTGAACAAATGGCTTAACCCGCTATAATCCTCGGGAATACGTTCTCTGATAAAGGTGATTATATTAAAGCCCGTTGGGATTTCCTCCTTTTGCATCAATTCCGAAAACAGGTTTTTAATCTTTTCGATTCTTTGAAAGTCCTTATCCTTCAGTACCTCAAATCCAAGATTGGACAATTCAGCTTCCAATAGCTCTTTTTTCTTTTCATTTAGATCATAGTGAAGTCTCACCTTTCCCAATGCAACATACTCAAAAGGAATATCCAAATGTTTGAGGGCACTTTCGACAGCAGAAACACATCGGGGGCAGACCATATTTTTGATCATCAAATCTTTCATAACCTATCGATTTTTCTTTGAAGTGGTAAATTGGAAAACGCAGCTTCTTTATAACCAAACTGTAATCCGTATTAGTTCTTTGGAAACTCTTGGGAGAATAAGTTCTTTGCCCTAATTTGGTATCCAAATATACCCTACTATGAACAACCCATCTACCCAAACACCCGAAATGATTTTTGACAGGAAAGATTACGACGATCAGACTTTGATCAAATTGTACGAATCTCTTCTGATGCCCAGGAGAATTGAAGAAAAAATGCTGATTCTACTTCGGCAGGGTAAAATCTCAAAATGGTTCAGCGGTTGGGGACAGGAGGCCATTTCTATAGGTGCGGTAAATGCTTTGGATGAAGACGAATATATCCTTCCCATGCATAGAAACCTGGGTATATTCACAGGGAGAAATCTTCCACTTGAAAAACTCTTTGCCCAGTTTCAGGGCAAAAAAACAGGGTATACTAAAGGTAGGGACAGGTCATTTCATTTTGGAACCAACGAACACCATATTGTAGGTATGATTTCCCACTTGGGTCCTCAGATGGCCATTGCAGATGGTATTGGTTTGGGTCATAAATTATCTAAAGAAAACAAAGTCACTTTGGTTTTTACGGGAGATGGGGCCAGTTCTGAAGGTGATTTTCATGAAGGCCTAAATGTTGCAGCGGTATGGAAACTTCCGGTGATTTTTGTGGTGGAACATAATGGTTACGGGCTTTCTACTCCAAGTGAGGAACAGTTTGCTTTTAAATATTTTACCGAAAAAGGGCCTGGCTATGGCATGGAGGCAGTTAGGGTAGACGGCAATAATGTTTTGGAAGTCTATGATGCCATCAAAAGATTGTCAGAAGATATCAGAAAGCATCCTAGACCTGTACTTTTAGAAGCCATTACCTTCAGAATGCGGGGGCATGAGGAAGCATCCGGAACCAAGTATGTCCCAAAAGAATTGATGACAACTTGGGCTTTAAAAGACCCTTTGGACAACTATGAAAGATTCTTGGAAGAAACAGGAGTTTTGGATCCTGAAACCAAAGAAAAACTCAACAAAAAAATCAAAGAAGCCATCAATAAAGGTTTGGAAAAAGCATTTGCTGAAGAAAGTATTCGACCGGATACTTCGGAAGAACTTTCAGATTTGTTCTCTCCATTCGAGCAAAAAGTCATTATACCTTCATCAGACAATGTTTCAGAAAAAAGATTTATCGATGCCATTTCGGATGGATTGAGACAGTCCATGATTAAATACCCCAACCTTATCCTGATGGGACAAGACATTGGGACCTATGGTGGCGCCTTTAAAATTACAGATGGGTTCAAAAATGAATTTGGCGGGGAACGCGTGAGAAATACCCCCCTTTGTGAGAGTGCCATTATCGGGGCGGCCTTAGGCCTTTCCATCAAAGGATACAAATCCATGGTGGAGATGCAGTTTGCAGATTTTGTTTCCGTTGGCTTCAATCAGATCGTGAATAATCTTGCAAAAATCCATTACCGTTGGGGACAAAAGGCCGATGTGGTCGTCAGAATGCCCACGGGTGCTGGAGTTGCGGCAGGACCCTTTCATTCCCAATCCAATGAGGCTTGGTTTTTTCATACTCCGGGATTGAAGATCGTCTATCCATCCAATCCCTATGATGCCAAAGGATTGCTCAATGCGGCTTTTGAAGACCCAAATCCTTACCTGTATTTTGAGCACAAAGCATTGTACCGTTCCATTTCCGAAAGCATTCCAGATGATTATTATACTGTAGAAATAGGCAAAGCCAATTTGGTTGAAGAAGGTGAAGTGCTTAGCATCATCACCTATGGCATGGGCGTTCATTGGGCCAAAGCTGCCATTCAAGAATTAGGGATTTCCGCAGATATTTTGGATTTAAGGACTTTGCTTCCTTGGGATAAAGAGGCAGTGGAAAAAACGGTCCAAAAAACCGGCAAAGTGATTTTCCTACAGGAAGATTGCCTGACAGGTGGAATCGGCGCAGAAATATGTGCATGGATTTCGGAAAACTGCTTTGAATATTTGGATGCTCCTGTTATGCGGGAGGGAAGTCTTGATACACCCGTTCCCTTTGCCCCAAACCTTGAGAAGAATTTCCTCCCTGTGGAGAGGTTTAAGAAGAAATTGAAGAGGCTGATGGAGTATTAATAGTGCTTGGCCGAATTGGCAGATTTGGCAGATTTGGGAATTTGAAAATTGAAAAATTACAAAATTGTAAAATTCTAAAGTCCACCCTTGGATCTTACTTCTTTGGTTCCCCAATACTAGGGACAAGCTATTTTTCTTATATTTTGTGTCTAGTGTCTTGCGTATAAAATTTTCGCTAAATTAGAACTATGAAATCTGAGGAGACCGAAAACAAAGTAAGTGAACCATTTACCGGTTACCGAAAATATTCCTACGCGGACTATTTGACCTGGCAAATGGATGAAATGGTCGAAATCATAAAAGGAAAAGTTTTTAGGTCAGCTGCCGCTGCCCCTAGAAGGATTCATCAAGAGATTACATTGAAAATTGCGAGGAAACTTGGGGATTATTTAGATAAAAAACCCTGTAAAATATTTCATGCTCCCTTTGATGTCAGGCTTCCTGTTAAGTCAAAGAAAAACGAAGATATTTATACTGTCGTGCAGCCTGATATCTGTGTTGTCTGTGACAAGAGCAAATTGGATGAAGCAGGTTGCATTGGCGCGCCTGACCTGATTATTGAAATCCTCTCTCCCGGCAACAACCGGAAAGAACTGAAATATAAATACGAAGTATATGAGGAAAGCGGTGTGAAAGAATATTGGGTAATCCATCCTAACGAACAGACTTTATTGATCTATAGATTATCTAATGGATCATATATCCCTTCCAAACTTTTTACTACCGGGGATATTGTTTTGTCTGAATGCATTGAAGGGTTCAGCTTGGATTTGGAGTATGTCTTCAATGATTTGGATTGAACTCTAAGTGTATAAAACTGCAAATGATTGTTTACGTAATTATTTTCAAAAATCAATTTATGAAAAGGTTAATTTTTGTAAGCGTATATTTCATAACCACATTGGTTTCTTATGCTCAATTTTTCTCGACCGGGTTTCAGGCAAATCTTGGTGTTCCAATCGGAGAATTAAGGGATGTAATGGAAGGATCTGTTTTCCCGGAGTATACCATGTCTTTCTATTATAAATTTCCTTTAAAACCCATTGAGGTGGGCATGGGTATTGGCTATGGGAAATATGGTACCGAGCTCGAAAAAAGAAATGACCTTTACCCAGGATATACAGATGTATTGAGGCTTAGAAGAAACAATAATCTGTTAACCTTAATGGGGATTTTGAGGTACAATTTTGAAAATGAAAAGCAGATAATCCCTTTTATAGAAGCGCAGATTGGCGCCAATCATTTCTACACCAGGTACAAAATCAGGGAATCGAGCTTTGAAGAACCCATTGAGGAAGGTTTGGATTTTAGTGATTGGGTGCTTGGTTTTCGTTTTGGGGGAGGATTCAAAATTCCTTTTAAAAACAAAGATTCCGGACATTTTGAGTTCAAGGTATTGTATCATGACAGCGGTCCTGTAGAATATCTCAGAAAACAGGATACTGAATATCGGGCAAGCCAAGGAGATGGGGAATTTGTTTATACTCCTCAAAAAACCACTATCAATCTCATTCAACCTGGAATAGGGTTTGTCTTTTTTCTGGATTCTGCTGTTTACTGAACAATAAAGTCTAAAAAATGCGTATAAGGATTTTAAAGAGAATTATTCCTTCATGATGAATCTATGGCATAGGAATTGTTTCAATTAAATTATAAACTAAACCAACTAACCAATAAATAATAACCGGCCCTGAAAAGCCGGTTATTTTTTTCTTTTCAAATCTTTTCTGGATTTTGTTTAGCGTTATTGTTGGTTCCAATATTCTTTGTGTCTTTGTGTCTTTGTGGAATTTAATTTTCTTTGCGCCTCTGCGGGACACCATTACCTCTGATTCTTCCTCCACAAAAACACCGGCAATCCTAAAAACACCCCGACAATACTGAATATCAATCCCCCGATGGTTCCTATGGCCAAGCTGAACCAAAAGATCTCATTCTGCCCTTCCATGATAAATGGGATCAATCCGAAGCAAGTGGACAAAATGGTCAGCATGATAGGCACAGCCTTTCCTGCCACAGCTTTCAGGATATTCCGGTTATAAAGACCGACTTTACGGTTGTTCAGGTCATTGACGATAAAAATGGCTGCATTGACAGCCAAGCCGCCCAACATGACAAATGCAGCATACCCCCCCTGATCGAAATAAAAATCAAACAGGGAGAAAACCAGAAACAATCCGATAAAGGATATCGGGATGATAACTATGATATAGAAAGGCTGTTTGAGGTTTTCAAACAATACCGCTGTAATAAAAAATATCCCCACGATCAATACCAAAATCAAACTATACTGACGCTTGGCTTTTTCCCAATTCCAGGACCAGGTCTGTTTGGAAGCCGTATAGCCTATGGGCATATTGGCTTTCATCTCTTCCAATACCTCATCCAGGTATTCATTTCCGAACTTGGCCGAACCCATATATTCAAATGCTACCAAGCGGATATACTGCCGGTCTTCTTTATGCAGGGAATTGGTGGTGGTTTCTTTGCTCAGGGAACCGAAATTACTTACTTTGATAATCTTGTCCTCACCACTGATCAGACTGTTTTCCTCTAAATCAAACTTGGAGTATTGGTCTGATTCCAGCTCCCGAACAACGACACCATAGTTTTTTTCATCCAAAGTCAGATAGGTACTTGGACGGGAAGGCTTGGATACATCATTCAGGGCATTGATTACCTGATATTGATTGGATCTGGTCAGGGCCATTTTTCCCTGATCCAAACGCAGCACATATTCCTCCGTCTTTTGCTCGTTCCAACCCAATCTTTCATTGGTATTGACCTCCTGAATCCGCTTGTGCTGCAAAAGTTTTTCAGCCAAAATCTCCGCCTGTCTCTCCAGTTCATCAAAATTATATCCCTTCATGGTCACTCTGAAAGATGGAATTCCTTCCCCACCGGCACCGGTATAAAATCCCTGCCCCACGCCATAGATGGTCCATCTTGCTCCGGACCAATCTGTGGATTTGACGGATAGCCGGCCCTTCAATTGGTAAGGTAAAGCTGATTTTTCATAAGCTTCCTTGAAGGTAATCGTGATATTGGCATATTGGCCTGACTGCACATAGGTCACAAATTGGTCAATGCCTTCCACCCCTTTGAGAAATCCCTCAAATTCCTTCATGATAAAATCCATCTGTTCCAGGGTATTGCCAAATGGTAGTCTTGCGGTGACATACAATCTGGTCTTTTCGGCTTCTCTATAAGAAGATTTTTCAAATACACCCCTGACAAACATCCTCAATGAACCCCCCAAGTATTTATCCACATGTGGCCTGATGTCTTCCTGGTAGACGGTACTTCCGATCGATTTATTGTACCATTCCTGTCCTTCCCATTTGGCAGGAAGGAAAAATACCGGGAGACCAAAAAGCAGGATAATGGCAGTCACAAAAGTCTTTCTATACCTCACTACAAAACCAATACTTCTCCTATAAGCCCCAAAAGCCCTAACCCTCTTTCTAAGCTGCTTAGTGGTTAGGACCCTGCCCTTTTTGGCTTTATGTCGAAAAAGAATCTCATACATCGCCGGAGTAAACAGCAAAGCCACCAAAAGCGAAACCGCAAGCATCACTGCAACCACCACCGAAAATTCGGTCAGGTTTTTCCTATCTTCTTCCGGCAAAAAGAAAACAATCATCAGCGCAGCGATGGTCGTGAGTGATGCCGCCAACAATGCCACAAAAACCTTCCGGTTTTTATGCTTATGCAAATGGTCGATCATGATGATGGCATTGTCCACGATCAGCCCAAATGAAATCGTCAGCCCTGCAAGTGAATACAGATGGATATCCACCTTCATCAGGTAAAGGATAATCCCTGTAATACTCAGGTTGATCACAATACCCAAAAATAATATGCTGAGATAGCGCAGGTTTCTATTGATCAGGAAAATGAATATAATCAAAATCAAGACAGAAAGTCCTGACCGCTTATAAATCTTGTTCAGTTCCTTTTCCAAAAACTCTGTATCATCATTTTCCAACCTGACCTCAAATCCCCCCGGCAGCAAAGGTTTTGTGGCTTCTATGGCAGCTTTGATGCTTTTGGCCAAAAGGACTTTGTTTACCCCGTCCCGGTTGATGATGGATAAGGTGACGGAATTGTTGCCGTTGATGCGGTAATAGGAATTAGGTTCTGCCTCTTCCAAAGTCAACCTTGCCAGATCTTTGAGGAAAATCTCTTTCCCTTCCCGATTGGTGACCAAGAGGTTTTCAAGTTGGCTGAGGCTGTTGAGCGAGCGGTCAACCTGGATAAAAAGCGTTTCTCCCCTATTATTGACCAAAGAACCTGGATAAGACCTGCCAAAGGCATTTCTGATGACTGCTTCCACATCGGACTTGGAAAGCCTGAAAGCCTGAAGCCTTTTGATATCATATGTAACGTACAACTGCAGGTCATTTGCTCCCCGAATGGTTATTTCTTCTATTTCCTCAAATCGGTTCAAAGAGGTTTTCAGCACATCCTCGGCTATTTTCTTGATTTCAAAAGAAGCAAAAGGGCCGTTGACAGAATAGGTTAGGATCGGAGTTTTCAGGTCATTTTTTCTTTCCTCCGACTGGGTGACCAGAGGATAAGACACTTTTTTGTCCATAGCGGGGTAAACCTGCCGGATGATGGATGCCACCTCAAATTTTTTGAACTCCATGTCCGTTTCTTTATCAAATCGAAGGGTAATGGATCCCCTGTCATAATTGGAAAGGGAATTGATTTTCTTCAGATCAGCCAATTGAGAAAGGGCACCTTCAAGGGGCGAAGTGGCCAGCTTTTCCACCAACTCAGGACTTGACTGCGGCACCGCATAACTTACCGTCAATACAGGTTCCCGCTCCCGAGGATTCAGATCTACGGAAAGCCTAGGCACCAACGCAAACCCGATGATGCTAAGAACGATGAACGATATGATGATGCGGAAGGGAGTCAATTTTTTAGACGTGAGATGTGAGACGTGAGACTTTAGAAACAGGAGACAAGATACAAGAGACAAGAGACAAGACTCCTCTTTAGATTTATGGCTTTCTTGTTAAAATTCACAGCAGTTTTTTTACACCTTATTTTTCAATATTTATTTCTTTTTGATTACTGATGTTGATTGCATAAATAAATAGGTCAATTTATTGGCTTGTTAAATCTAATTTTAGGTACAAACTCTGTAAATAAACTTTGCCTTGTCATCTCGACGACAGGAGAGATCTAATAACCTAGACAAGGGTAATAGACTGCTTCTGCGCACCAATTTTAAAGGATGGTTTTTGAACCGGTTGATTTAATTTTAGCTTCAAAACGTATAATTAAATTTTTCCTTGTCATCTCGACGGCAGGAGAGGTTTATATTCCCTCAGTTAGGAAAACAGACTTCTCTCCACGATAGCTATCGGGATCGAAGTGACAATGACAGGCCTTCCTTTATCTTTACCCATTTTTCTTATTTCTGACTACCACTCATTCTCCTTAAACTTCTCTTCCTACCTCTTTCCCAAGTCTTGGTTCTTGATTCCCCGATACTCGGGGCAGGCTTTGGTTTTGGCTTTAATATCTAACCTCTCGTCTCTCGCTTCTCGCCTCTTCCCACAAACCAATAAGCCAAAGGCACAAAATACAGTGCCGTAAACGTACCAATCGTCAAACCTCCGATCACAGAAAAGACCAAGGGGCGTTGTAAGTCTGCTCCAAGACCCGAACTGAAGACGACCGGTAACAGGGCAAGGATGGTGGTGACGGATGTCATGAGGATGGGTTTGAGCCTGATTTCTCCGGCTTCATAGAGGGATCTTTCTAAAGCTTCTTGACTTCTTAGGGACTGACTGTATTTTATTTTTAACCTGTTGATGGTATCGATTTTCAGAATGGCATCATTGACCATGATCCCCAACATGACCACAAGACCAATGGCCGACATGACATTGAGGGAAGTCCCTGTAAGCAAAAGGACGATGAATGCACCTGCTATCCCCAAAGGAAGGGTGAAAATCACAATCAGGGGCTGCACGAAACTCTCAAACTGTGCTGATAGGATAAAATAAAGCAACAATACCGCTACCAACAATATCCCGATCAATTCCTGAAGGGTCTCTTTGTCCTTGAAATATTGCCCAAAAAAGGATACTCCTAGATTGCGGTCTGCTGCCCATCTCGAAATTACCGAATTGGAGGAACTTGGGTTATCCGACTCTAACAAAACGGATTGGTAAATGCCCACTTTGTCCGCGGTGACAAATTTGTAATGGTTTTCGTAATCAAAACGGATAAAATTATTCAGTGCATATTCATTGCCGTCTTTGCCCGTCAGATAATTATTCCTCAAAATCTCTTCAAAATTGGC
>CAZLJT010000123.1:9979-10710 GCA_964559905.1 uncultured Aquiflexum sp. | reverse complement strand
AAAAAGCGAGAAGCGAGAGAAAAGAGCAAAGAAACAAAGCTTGTGCCGAAGAATTTCGGGGAGACAAGGGAAAAGAATCGGAGCCTGCCAGAAGTATACCAATGATAATTTTAAAATGTCCTATCGTTAAGCTTAGGTAGTCAAGAAAGGTTGAATTGATCGAATTAAATTATTATTTCCCGTGGCTAAAAAAAATCTAAAATCTACGATCAAAAATCAATTAAATACCTTCATCGTTCACATCATGCCTCTTGGGTAAATCAGGGTTAATAAAAGTAAATCCTCTTGTATCGGCTCCGTCGTAGAAATCCACCATCATTCCCATCAGAAACATATAATGTTTTTTTTCAATCAGAACAGGAATGTTATCAATAACAAATTGCTGATCCCCCTCTTTGGGTTTATCAAAACCTAAAAGGTAGGACATACCACCGCAGCCACCGCCTTTTACTCCGACTCTCAAAGAATATTCTTTGGGAATGTTTTTATGAGCAATGATATTTTTGATTTCTTCTTGGGCCTTAAGGGTGATTTTAATCGGTGTCAACATGCCATTTTAATGCAATTGTTCGTTATGAAGTTCAAATTTAGCCTGAATAAATATCAAATGGCAAAAGTTTTATGGCATTTATTAATTTCGGATATTCGGGACAAATTAATCACACAACATGGAGTATATAGCCGATTTATTAAAAATTGTTTTACCTGCGGGATTGGTCATCTACGGGATG
>CAZLJT010000123.1:0-9969 GCA_964559905.1 uncultured Aquiflexum sp. | reverse complement strand
GACTATTATGTCATTTCTAAAAAAAGAGAGGGAAAAAATGCTTATCGACCTAAAGACCCAAAACACCCAGACGGTCCTGCCCATAAGACTTCAGGCAGGGGAGAGACTTTGCCTGCTTTTGGAAAGAATTACACCAAACAACCTCATCAGAAGAGTCAACAATCCTGAATATTCTGCGAGGGATTTATATAGCCTATTGCTATCCGAAGTAAGGGAAGAGTTTAATCATAATCTTTCACAGCAGGTGTATTTTTCTGATGAAACCTGGGAGGGTGTCAGAAGAGCCATGGAAAGTGTAGTCACTATTGTGAATACTGCCATGCAGGACATGAACGAAAATGCCAGGGGTTTGGACCTCGCCAAAAGAATTTTTCAAATAACTTTGGAACAAAAAAATGATGCCATTCAACTGGCATTAAAAGAAGTAAAATCTGAAATCCGAATTTATTTCTGATCTAATATGGCCACACTACGAGAGAAAACGGTTGATTTCTTTGAAAAAGCAAAAATTTTGTACCTGTCCAAAGCGGAACAGATAGCAGGCGAGGATGGAAAACTCAAAAAGCTTTTAAAGAATGTAGGAGAGCGTTTAAATGCAGTTTCACATAATCCAAAGATACAGGCAGCTTTGGAACCTATTTTGGTCTTTAAAAGAATGATTCAAGCACACCGGAGCGGTTTGTTTAAAGTTTCTACCAAAACCCTGGGACTGATTGTCCTGGGTTTGGTTTATTTCGTGGCACCCCTGGATATCATTCCTGATTTTCTTCCTGTTTTGGGTTTTGCGGATGACTTATCAGTTCTTATAGCTATTTTTAATTCAGTCAAACACGAGGTTGAAGCTTTTTTGGATTGGGAAAAGATCCATCAGGACAAGATTTAAATTTTTGGAATTGAGTAATTAGGCTTAACTTAACTTTTATGAAAAAAATAGCATTTCTTGCAGGCACTTCGGGATTGATCGGAATGCAATTGTTGCATCAGTTGATTCAAAATCCTTCATATGACACTGTTCTTTCAGTTGGTAGGAGAAAATTGGCTTTAAAACATAATAAACTCGTTCAGTTAGAAGGTGATTTTAAAGCAATCAAAAATTGGGATATTAAATCCAAACTCAGAGAGGATGATATAGGAGGGGTTTTCTTTCCCTTGATAGAGGCTATCAAAACCAAATCTGTGGAAATGCACGCTTTTTGCTCACTTGGTACTACCATAGGTCAGGCAGGTTCAAAGGATAAATTTTATGAGGTTGATCACGATTATGTGATCAATTTTGCTTGGTGGACAAAGGAAATGGGAGTAAGCAGATTTTTGTATGTCAGTGCTATGGGTGCTGATCCGCAGTCATCTGTTTTTTATAATAAAGTAAAAGGAGAAGTGGAAGAAGACCTGAAAGTTATCCCTTTCGACTATCTTGGATTGTTTGAGCCATCGCTTTTATTGGGAAACAGAAAAGAATTCAGGTTTGGAGAAGAAGTTGCAAAAATAATTACCAAGCCATTGGTCTGGTTGAAAATTGCCAAAAAGTACCGTCCAATATTTGACCGACAGGTAGCCAAAGCAATGATTTATCATGCCAATCAAATCAAATCCAAAAAAGTTGAAGTAATTTCTTCGAAAGAAATGCAGAATTTTGAATCATGATAGCAGTCATCCAAAGAGTTTCAGAAGCCTCCGTAAAGATAGGAGGAGAATTTAAAGGACAGATAGGACATGGGTTAGTGGTGCTTTTGGGAATTGAAGAAGCTGATTCAAAAGAAGATATTGTTTGGCTCAGCAAGAAAATTGCCAACCTGAGGATTTTCCCAGATGAAGAGGGAGTCATGAATAAAAGTATTCTGGATTCCAATGGAAATATCTTGCTTATTTCTCAGTTTACTCTGCATGCAAGTACAAAAAAAGGGAACAGACCATCTTACATCAAAGCTGCTAAACCGGAAATTGCAATACCTCTTTATGAGGATTTCATCAAAACTCAGGAATCAGAAATTGGAAAACCCATTCAGACAGGTGAATTCGGGGCCGACATGAAGGTCTCACTCATCAACGACGGCCCTGTTACGATCATCATTGACAGTAAAAATAAGATATAGGATTTTGCTCAGTAGGTAATAGCCTCCGTTTCCCAGATAATCATAATTCTAAAATCATAAATCTAAATTCTAAAATTCAATATCTCCCGTCTCATACCTTTCATGCCCCTCCTAATAAAAATACAAAAGGCCAAAATTAAACAAAAAGGCAAAACGGTTTTTGATCAACTTGAATTTGAGTGGGAGGAGGGTCAGCATTGGGCCATAATTGGAGAATCGGGAGTCATGTTGACTGCTTTTTTGGATACTTTGTTGGGCCGCACCATGGTAACAACCGGAAAGGTTATTCGGCCATTTTCCGAAGAATATCAAAAAACGAAGTCCCAATCTGGTGAGATCAATTCCTTTCGTGATCTGATTTCCACTGTTTCCCAGCAATATACTTTTCGAAATAAATCCAATCTCCAGAACTTTTATTATCAGCAGCGATTCAATTCCATGGAATCGGAAGATACTGCTACAGTAATTGATTACCTGCGCGAAATTGAAGTGAAAATCCCTGGTTTTTGGGATCTACAAAAGGTTTTGGATTTGATGCGCTTGAATGATCTCAAAGAAAAATCACTGATAAAACTTTCCAACGGGGAAACAAGAAGACTTGCAATCGCGACTGCTTTGATGAAAAATCCCAAACTGTTATTGATGGACCAACCGATGACAGGTTTGGATGTTCAGTCAAGAACTGATTTTGGGCGGGTTTTACAACAAATTACAAACAGTGGGATTCACTTGATGTTGACAGCCCATAGTAATGAAATACCGGAATCGATAACCCATGTTGCAGTTTTGGCTGACCAAAAAGTATATGCTATCTATCAAGTTAAAGAATTAAAGGGTCTCCAGCTGAAAACCGATACCGGTAACGGATTTGACTATTCATTGATGGAGGAATTATTAAAAGATAACAAAAATACGGATTATAAAAAAATCCTGGAAATGGAAAATGTGAGTGTCCGCTATGGAGATAAAAAGATATTGAATAATATCAACTGGACCGTATTGCCCAATTCAAAGTGGTTGCTGAAAGGCGAGAATGGGGCAGGGAAGTCTACGCTACTAAGCTTGATTTTGGGAGAAAATCCGCAGGCCTATTCCAATAATTTCTGGCTGTTTGACAGGAAAAGAGGTACAGGTGAAAGTATTTGGGATATCAAAAAAAACATTGGTTTTGTCGCTCCGGAGTTAAGCAGGTTTTTTCCTGCTAATCAAACTTGTCTGAAAGTGGTGCTTTCAGGTTTATTTGATACTATGGGATTGTTCAAGAAAGTCAGCCCGGAACAGGAAAAAACAGCAATGGCCTGGTTGAAATTGTTCAGAATTGAAAGTACTGCAAACTTATTGTTGAGTCAGGTCTCACTGGAAAATCAGCGTTTTGTTTTATTGGCTAGAGCATTGATAAAAAAACCGCCACTTCTCATATTGGATGAAGCCTCCCAAGGGATGGATGAACTGCAAAGAAAATTGTTCCGAAAAACAATTGATCAGGTTTGCCACCTCATGCCGATTTCAATTATCTATGTTAGCCATTATCAAGAAGATATACCTGCTTGCGTGGACAAGGTGCTTCAATTGAGTCAAGGTGAGGTGGTAGATACACAATGATTAGCGTATCTGCTTTTTGACGATTTTGCTTAACTAGCAGTTATCGGTTCAAATTTTTTTTGAAAATTGGCCGATTCAGAGATGATGATCGACAATGAAAAATACTGATACCTGGGCTTCAAACTTTGTTTTATTTAATTCTACCAATATCCCTTTCATCAGTAGGAACGGAAATGGTTTCAAGAAAAGTACCATCATTTTTTAATTTTATCCCGGTAAGACAAATCCCCCCATATGCTCCTGTATCAATGTTCCAAGAATTTGAATCGGGATTGAATTCTGGTTTGCCGTTCCACCTTGGGGTATGTCCGATTACCTGTAGTTTGCTGAGCTTAATCAAGGGTTTTCTGTTCCAAAGATAACCATCGGTATTGTTTGGGTCTTCAGGATTTCCAATCCCACTCAAACCTGCATGAGAGATTTTGATGGCTTCATTTTCCCAAAACAGCGGTAAATCCATTAACCAAGTCAAATAATTACCAGGATCGATATTCAGCATATCAAACTGATGAAGGGTCAGCTGTCCCCCATTGAACAGCCAGTTTTTTTGTTTGTCCTCCCCGATAAGATATTTGATCATCATCTGTTCATGATTGCCTTTTATATAATGAACTTCCTTTTTAAAATTCTTTTTCAGTTCCACGGCAAGTTGTAACACAGAGGGAGAAAAATTTCCTCTGTCCACCAAATCGCCTACCTGAACAAGAGTTTCTGTTTTTGGATCCCAATGATCTAAAAGTGACAGGTAGGTATTGAGGCACCCATGAACATCTCCTATGATAAATACTGACATACAATCCAATTTAATAAAGAAAATTGTCTTCTATTTGACATTTCTATAATTTTCACTCCGCTAAACAGGAAATATTTTGATCCTTTTAAGATTAATTCTTATTATTAATTGGTATTCAGATTGGTACAAAACAAAAATATCATTTTGATGTTATATTCAAATATTACAAATTTCTATTTTATTAATTTACAAATAGGTAAATTAGAACCTCATACCTCATCAATTTGCTGATTATGAAACACACCTTTGTTTTAATCGCTGGCTTGTTTTTGATAATTTCAGGCTGTATATCTCAGAAGGATTATGTGGCAGATTCTGACTTCAATTATTCGGGTAAATTTAAACGTTACAAAACATATGGTTTTGTGAGAAATCCCTTTCAGGATTCTACTGAATATTACCAGGCAATTGAGAGAACCATCAGTTCGAGGTTGGGTTCTCAGGGCTATAGACAGAAAGATGAGGAACCGGATCTATTGATCAATTATAAAATCTTTACCGATGAGGTAAAGTACAGGGGGTATGATCAGCCTAATTTTGATTTTTGGCTTCAGAGAAAACCTGATATTGTCGAATTGACAGAAGAACAAGAAAAAGAAAACCGGGAAAAAGATGAAACTTATAACAAAGTAAAATATACAGAGAACAATGGGCTCTTGGTCATTTTTGTCATCGATAACAAAAAGGGCAATACCATTTGGCAGGGTTATACGGCAGCTTATTTTGATTTGGTATCGCCTGATGTCAGTACAGAATTGACCAAAGCAACTTACAGGGTGATGGATCAATTTAGGGTATTGACCAGAAATTAATCCTTCTTCAAGTTGAAGCATTTCGTTATTTTCCTTTAAGGAAAAATCTAGCGGCTTCGATTTGAACTACTTCGAAATCCTGATAAGCACAGACTATTTTATGGAAATTGGAGAAGTTTGGGATATCATTCAGACAAAGTGGAGTACCGAAAAGGTATAATTCCACTTTTTTATTTTTAGATATTTCTCCGACTTTTTTCATCAATTCAAGTTCCAATCCAAAATGATTGACAGGCTTTGCAGATGGTACAAAAAGTGCTATTAAAATACTTTCAAAATCATCAAGTTTTTTGAAGTCAAATTCCAGGTTTTGATAGATCGCAAATTTTGGAATGAGGTTTTTCGCGTCAATCCCCTTAAAAAAAGTGTTATCTTTTTCTTTATAAATAGATACCAAAGCAGTTTTTCTATTTTCAAGGTCTAGATGAATTCCGGAAGGGGATGACCTGTCTGAAATTACAGAAATATATTCTTTCGCCAATTGTCGATTGAATCTGTGATGTTCGTTCCAATCGAAATCCTGAAAATGAATGGTTTTCTTTTTATTTAATCCCAATTTTTCTTTCAACTGCATGATTTTTTGGAAACTTTCATTGATCTGTTTTTCATCAGCCTTTTGATCAATCATTTCTATACCTTCTTTTACATTTTCAGAAAAACATAAAATATCATTTCCTGCATTGAAAGCTTCCCATTCCAACATTCCGGGTTCAGCAAACATGTTGCTGACACTTTTCATATTTAGGGCATCAGATACTACTATACCTTTGAATCCCAGTTCTTTCTTGAGAAATCCGGTGATGATTTCCCTTGAAATTGATGCAGGGATATGCTGTCCACTACTTAGTGCAGGGGCAGCGAGATGCCCTACCATGATCATATCCACGCCATTGTTGATGCCTTCCAAAAAAGGATAGAGTTCTTCACTCATCAATTGAGACTTATTCTTATTGATTACAGGAAGCCCGAGATGAGAATCCATATCAGTGTCTCCATGCCCGGGGAAATGCTTATAGCAGGCCCCAATACCTGCTGTAGTCATTCCTTGGTACATGGCAAGAGCGAAGTTGCTGACTTTATTTCTTTCTTTTCCAAAGGATCTGTATCCGATCACCGGATTCTTGGGATTGGTATTGATATCCGCAACAGGAGCAAAATTCAAATGAATACCTGATTGCTTAAGATCCATTCCGATCCTAAAACCTGTTTCATAGACCAATTCAACATTTTTTTCGGCCATAGCACCTAAGGTAATTGCATAGGGATATTGGGGAGTGTTTTCAATACGCATCGCCAAGCCGAATTCCGCATCGATGCTGAAGAGGAGTGGGGTATTGGAAATTTTTTGATAGCGTTGGATAAGCAGGTGTAATTTTTCCAAAGTGTTCTCAAAAGAAAGTGTCTCTTGTCTTTTTTCAAAATTGGCTGCGGCACTGTAACGACTATGAAAAAAAGTGATTCCCCCAATAAATTGGTTTTGAATCAATGACTCCATATTCTGTATATTTTCCTCAGTATCATGTATAAATGCCGCTGGAGAAAATAATTGACCTATTTTTTTCAGTTTTTCCACTACAGTGTGATTTATGATTTAAGATTTCATATTTTAGAATCAAGAGACAAGAACCAAGAATCAAGATATGGTACTTCCAACCATACATCGTCATCGGTCATCAAGCATCGGTCATGTACTTCCCACTTCCCACCAAACATCGGTCATCCGTCATCCAACATCGGTCATGTACTTCCCACTTCCCACCAAACATCGGTCATCGGTCATCCAACATCGGTCAAAATCCTATACTTCCTACTTCCCACTTCCCTTCTTCTTCCCATATTCATACGGAAACTTCACATACCTTACCATGAGTATACCTGGGAAGGCAGCTATTACAATCCAGATAAAAAATCCGGGGTAACCCAATGCCTCTTGGATAAAACCTGAAGCCATCCCGGGAAGCATCATTCCCAAAGCCATAAATCCCGTGGCAATGG
This sequence comes from uncultured Aquiflexum sp., assembly GCA_964559905.1. GTDB lineage: Bacteria > Bacteroidota > Bacteroidia > Cytophagales > Cyclobacteriaceae > Aquiflexum. The sequence continues at coordinate 2,674 of CAZLJT010000123.1, read as the reverse complement.
CATAATGGGAGGTTTTGGATGGGCCTTCTGATACATAAATCAGGTACATCATAAAAGCCGCAAATCCGAATCCATAGCCTAATTGCTCTATGACCACCACTGCCCCTGCATAGAAAGCAGATTCGGGTTGGAAGTAAGCCAAGATATAATAAAAGAAATTAGGGACATTGAGTGCCAAAATCATGGGCAGCATCCATTTCCCCAATCCGTCCCTGGAAATCACTATGCCTCCTATAATTCCGCCCAAGGAAAGGGCAATTATCCCGAAAGTCCCATATATCAATCCTACATCAGAGGTACTCAATGCCAAACCTCCGACATCTCTGCCGTCCAATAAGAATGGTGAGGCCATTTTGACCAATTGAGACTCACCGAGTCGGTAAAACAAGATAAAGGCCAATGCGGCCCAGATTTCTTTTTTCCTGAAAAAGCTTTCAAATACTTTCCAAAAGGTCAGGCTTTCTTCTTTGATATAATCTTTTGCTTTTTCCACATTGGGGGTGACCAGAAAATTCACCAATGTGAGTATAAACATCAATGCAGCAATCAACACCATGGTGAGAGACCAAGCTTTGGTATTATCACCGTATTTCACTTCCAGATAGCCAGCAAAAATCACGAATAAACCTTGCCCGGTGACCATGGCCACTCGGTAGAAAGTGCTGCGCAAACCGATAAAGAAGGATTGTTGCTCTTCTTTTAAGGCAAGAAGATAAAATCCATCTGAGGCAATGTCATTGGTAGCTGAGGCAAAGGAAGCCAACCAAAAGAAAGCAAGACTGATTATAAAAAACTGATTGGTGGGAAGAGAAAGTCCCACGCCTAAAAAAGCAAGGGAAAGTACCAATTGCATGGCAAGAAACCACTTTCTCTTGGTGCCATAAAGGTCCACTAAGGGGCTCCAAAAAGGTTTGATGACCCATGGTAAATAAAGAAAGCTGGTATAAAGCCCAATAGCTGAATTGTCAACCCCCAGATTTTTGTACATAATGACAGATACTGTAATAATCAATACATAGGGGATTCCTTCTGTCAGATACAAAGGCGGTACCCAATACCAGGGATTGTTGGGGATAGACTTTCTCATGATTTCTTTCTGATCAGGTTTTGGTAAATACTGATTTCTGATCCTTCGATAAGGGTTGCATTCACTGTATTTTTATAGAAATCCGCAGGTCCGATCCCCCCGATAATGGCGTAGGCGTAGCCCATTTCTTTCAAAGCCAGAAGACTTTTTACCAATAGAACTTTCCCAATACCTTTTCCCCTCATACTTTCAAGTGTTCCGGTAGGTCCAAAGAAGTTTTTGGCGGTAGATTCAAAACAGGCAAAGCCTAAAATGTCATTATCCTTTTGTGCGATGAAGCAGTTTACGGGAAGGTGAGAAAACGCAGCCTCTGTTTCGTTTTTCCAATATTGTCCAAAATGCTCCATTACCCAATCGGAGACAAAGGATTTTTCAGGAGGAATAGGTCTTCTGAAAACAATGTTTTCTGTGCCCAGCTGATTTTCTTTTTCTGAGATATCCGGAAGTTCCAATAACCGGACAAGCATATCTTTCATTTTATTGGGATTGAAGGGTTCTTTGTATTTCAAACACCATAGGCTTGCTTTCATTACCAAATCTGTCCAAAAAGCTCAAGGCCACAAATTTTGGGTTGTTTGGGGTCAGCACAGGCAGCAGCATTCTGTTGCTGTCATCAAGGTATATTTTTTGGGAAACGGTTTTTTCATTTCTTCTTTGTAAATCTTGAATGGTTGGGGAAGCGTGGATTACAGCAAACCTAAAATCAGGATCCAAAACCTGTTGAAATTGGAAAGCAAATCCATTTCCATGGGGAATTAGGACAGGGCTTTCAAGTTCTTTTGAATTTGAATTGGCTTCAAATAAATCGGGAGTCAGGACAGCTTGTTGATAATGGTTTTTGTACAGAAGATCTGCCACATCCCTATTTTGAAGATACATGGATTTGGCGCTGAAATAAGCATTTCCAGAGATATTTGGGGTGATTTTCGACAAGCCGATCTGATTGGGGATTTCCATAGGATTGTCCCAAGCCTTATCTGCATTGTTTCTGATTTTATAGGGACCGTTTCCTATGTAAATCTTGGTATTGTTGCTGTTTTTGGACCACCAATTGATCAATTCACGGTGAGAAGCCAGGTTATAATCCATACTCCAATACAATTGGGGAATCAGGTAATCAATCCAACCGTTTTTCATCCAGGTCAGTACATCTGCATAGAGGTCATCGAAATTGGTCTGTCCTGCCCGGGTATTTGATCCATTGGGGTCTTTATCCTTATTTCTCCATACCCAGAAAGGTCTGATACAAAATTTAACCCATGGTTTTTCAGACTTGATGGTCTCTTGAACATTTCTGACCAAAAGGCTGACATTTTCCCTTCTCCAATCATCGAGTTTCTGACCTGGATTGCTATATTTTTTGAAAGCAGCCCCATCTTCAAAAACGACTTTATCTACTTTATAGGGATAGAAATAATCATCAAAATGGATAGCGTCAACATTATAATTTCTGACCACTTCCCTGATGATATTGACCAAATGTGCTCTTACCTCAGGAAGTCCGGGATTATAATAATACTTGGTATCATACTTGACCATCCAATTTTTATGTTTGAAAAAATCATGCTCAGCACTGAGGAGTTTGGT
>CAZLJT010000122.1:0-10751 GCA_964559905.1 uncultured Aquiflexum sp. | reverse complement strand
ATAGAAAGGAAATACATGGAAGCAAAATTTTCAAACAGAGTCAAAGAGGTGATCTCCCTGAGCAGAGAAGAAGCGTTGCGTTTGGGACATGATTACATTGGTACGGAACACCTCTTGTTGGGTATGATAAGAGAAGGAGAAGGAGTGGCTGTTTCCATATTGAAAAAATTAGGAGTTCCATTGGATGAGCTCCGGAATTCAATAGAGCGTGCCGTCAAAGGCACAGCAACCCACAATGTAAAGAATCTTGCTAACATCCCCTTGACCAGGCAATCTGAAAAGGTATTGAAAATCACCTATTTGGAAGCTAAAATATTTAAAAGTCAGTTAATCGGAACCGAACATTTGCTCTTATCTATTTTAAGGGATGAGGACAATATTGCAACTCAGATTTTGAATAAATTTGACACCAACTATGATTCTGTCAAAGAAATGTTGGAGTTTCAGACCGATTCAGGACCAAGATCAAAAGCAGAGGCTGATGATCCGGATGATGATGGATCCAAATTGTTTGGTTCCTCTTCCGGTAGTTCATCAAGTACCTCAAAAAGTACAGGTGAAAAATCAAGAACCCCTGTTTTGGATAATTTTGGCCGTGACCTTACCAAAATGGCCGAAGACGATAAATTGGACCCCATTATAGGAAGGGAAAAGGAGATAGAAAGAGTTGCCCAGATACTTTCTAGAAGAAAGAAAAACAATCCAATCCTCATAGGAGAACCAGGTGTAGGGAAGACAGCTATAGCAGAGGGTTTGGCATTGAGAATTGTTCAGAAAAAAGTCTCTAGGGTGCTTTTTAACAAGCGTGTGGTCACTTTGGATTTGGCCTCCTTGGTAGCGGGTACAAAGTATAGGGGACAGTTTGAAGAAAGGATGAAGGCAGTTATGAACGAATTGGAAAAATCTCCAAATGTCATACTCTTTATTGATGAATTGCACACTATTGTTGGCGCCGGCGGTGCGAGTGGTTCTCTCGATGCTTCCAATATGTTCAAACCTGCCTTGGCCCGGGGTGAAATCCAATGTATCGGAGCTACAACACTGGATGAGTATAGACAGTATATTGAAAAGGACGGTGCTTTAGCGCGTAGATTCCAGATGGTCATGGTAGATGCCACCTCTCCCGAAGAAACGATACAGATACTTGAAAATATCAAAGACAAGTATGAAGATCACCATAATGTAGTTTACACTAAAGAAGCTATTGAAGCCTGCGTGAAATTATCAGACAGGTATATATCAGACAGGTTTCTTCCGGATAAAGCCATAGATATTTTGGACGAAGCAGGTGCGCGGGTTCATATTAATAACATCCATGTTCCTGAGGAAATCCTGAAATTGGAGGAAGAGGTTGAACATATCAAAATAGAGAAAAATAGGGTAGTAAAGAGTCAGAAATACGAAGAGGCTGCTCAGTTGAGAGATAAGGAGAAAAAACTACTCGAACAACTTGAAAATGCCAAGATAAAGTGGGAAGAGGACAGTAAAACCAAAAGGTATACTGTAGAAGAAGATAATGTGGCGGAAGTTATTGCCATGATGACCGGTATTCCTGCAAAAAGAATTGCTCAAAATGAAGGTGTCAAACTTTTGAATATGGGCGAAGAACTTCAGGCTAAAGTCATCGGTCAGGAACAGGCGATCAAAAAACTGACCAAAGCAATCCAAAGAACAAGAGTTGGTCTGAAAGACCCCAAAAAGCCAATAGGTTCATTTATATTCTTGGGACCTACAGGGGTTGGTAAGACTGAGTTGGCAAAAATGTTGGCTACATATTTATTCGATAAGGATGATGCGCTTATCAGGATCGATATGTCCGAGTATATGGAGAAATTCAGTGTCTCCCGTTTAGTAGGTGCACCTCCTGGATATGTCGGTTATGAAGAGGGTGGTCAGTTGACCGAGAAAGTCAGAAGAAAACCTTATTCAGTGGTATTGTTGGATGAAATTGAAAAGGCGCATCCGGATGTATTCAATATCCTGCTTCAGGTATTGGATGATGGAATCTTGACTGATGGATTGGGTAGAAGAGTGGATTTCAGGAACACCATCATTATCATGACTTCCAATATTGGGGTCAGAGATTTGAAGGATTTCGGAGCAGGAATAGGTTTCTCCCCCAAAGCCAAGCAGCAAAGTATGGATGAAGTCATGAAATCTACCATTCAAAGTGCATTGAAAAAAGCCTTTAGTCCAGAATTTCTAAACAGGCTTGATGATGTGGTAGTCTTCAATTCTCTTGATAAATCCCATATTCACAAAATCATTGAAATTAGTCTTGGGAAATTGTTCAGTAGAATAACTGATTTGGGTTACAGAATTGAACTTACTGAAAAAGCTAAAGATTTCCTTTCTGAAAAAGGATATGACCAACAATACGGTGCCAGACCTCTGAACCGGGCCATACAAAAATATCTTGAAGATGCCTTGGCGGAGGAAATCCTTAAAGGTGAGCTTTCAGAAGGAGATGTAATTATCGCTGATTATTTGGGAGAAGGTGAAGAACTGACCATTACCGTAAATAAGAAAGAAAAAGCGGAATAAACATTAGAAGCTAAAATTTATAAAACGGCCAATGAAAATTGGCCGTTTTTTTTAAATGTATTAATTTCGAGAGATTTATTAAGAATTATCATTTTTCATGAAATTTAATTTTAAATGGGTTTTTGGTTTGATGGTTTTTCTAGGTTGCGTAGAAAAACAAGATGAAGCAAAAAATTGGACCAATCATATTCCATTTGACGGTAACTTTTCCATCACGGAAATGGAAAATTCAACATCTTTTTCATTAAAGGGAGAGTCCAAGGGATTTCCGGAAATCAATCAAGCATCAGGGTTGGCTTATAGTAGAAAAAACCCCGGATTTCTTTGGACACATCAGGACAAAAATTTTGATAATAGTCTGTTTCTTATAAATGCCTCTAATGGAGAAATTGCAGCTACCTATAAGATTTTAGGAACAGAGAATAGAGATTGGGAGGATATCGAAATTGCAACGGGTCCAATCGCAGGACTTGATTATCTGTATTTGGGGGATATTGGTGATAATGATCAGATTTATGACAGTTATTCAATTTACAGATTTGAAGAGCCTAAATTTGAAGAAAGCCATCAGGGAAAAATCATTGAACTTGAATTGCCTTTTGACAAAATAACCTTCAGATACCCAAACAAAAGTTATGATGTGGAGGCATTGTTGGTTGATCCTATGACGAACGATATCTATTTGGCTACAAAAAGGGAATTGAGATCACAACTTTTTGTATTGCCTTTTCCTCAAAATTTGGAAAAAGAATTGACCGCAATAAAAGCGGGGACATTTTCATTTAGAATTGTGACGGCTGGTACTGTGTCAAGAGAAGGAGATAAAGTAATTATAAAAAATTATAATCAGATATTCTATTGGGAAAGAAAGTCAGGTCAAACGTTTGTTGAAATGATGGCAGAAATACCATTATTGCTTCCCTATGATCCAAAGGAGGAACAGGGGGAGGCCATTTGTTTTGAGCCTGGTGGTGGCTATTTTACCCTCAGCGAATTGGCAAATGGTATACGGCCTCAACTTTATCATTATTCAAAAAACTAAGGCAACTGACAAGGAATCTTGTTCGAAAAAAATGGAAAGTTTGATTAAAATTACTGCTTCAACAAGTTTTTCTTTAGAAAGAAATTTATCAGAAAATTTAAGATTCCTTTTAACAAAGCTTAACATGAGTCAGTTAATCGGGGACTGGATTTTGATTGTCAAAAACCTATGAATACATTGTTCAATTATCTATTTAAAGCTTACCTTATATTTGTTTCCATTCCATTTTGGGTATCCCAGAAAATGCCTGAGGCAAAGGAACTTTCCTTTATACCCACCTACACTGATTCGATTTTTACGGCACCCAAAAAAGCTGGGGATCTCAAAAACAAAGAAATAGATGAGGCTAGTGGTATTGCATTTTCCAGAACGCATCTTGGAATTATCTATACCCACAATGACAGCGGGGGAGAACCTTTGGTCTATTTGATTGATACTTTGGGAAAAGATAAAGGTAGCATTAGATTGAATGGAGTTAAAAACAGAGATTGGGAAGATATAGCCGTAGGGCCTGGTCCAGATCCAAAGCTAAATTATATCTATGTGGGTGAGATTGGAGATAACAATGCAGAATACAAGAGTGTAAGAATTTACAGGTTTCCTGAACCCAAATCTTTAAAGGAGGAAATGGAAGCAGAACCCGAGGTACTCAAACTCAGCTATCCGGATGGGCCGAGGGATGCTGAGACTCTAATGGTAGATCCCATTTCGAAGGATATTTTTATTGTTTCTAAAAGAGACTCGGTCAATATTTTATACAGGGCACCCCAATCAGCTTTTTCAAAAAAGGATTTTGAACTTGAAAAAGTTATGGAGCTTCCATTTACCATGTCAGTCGCAGGTGATATCTCTGTGGATGGGAAACAGATTCTGATCAAAAATTATTTTACAGTATTTTATTGGAAAAGAAATGAAGGAGAATATATTCCCGACGCCTTAAAAAGAAATCCCATTATTTTACCTTATAAACCTGAGCCTCAGGGGGAGGCCATAGCCTTTCATCCCAATGGGAAAAGTTATTTCACTTTGAGTGAAACCAGGTTTAAAATAAAGCCAGTTCTGTACCGCTATAATAAAAAATAGTTAATTTTGGCTTTATACCCATTTACTATGCCAACTCAAACTACTTCAAATATTTTAATGGTACGCCCGTTAAATTTCGGATTTAACCCTGAAACTGCGTCCAATAATTTTTATCAAAAAAGAGATAACCGAGATCCACAGGAAATAAATAAAATTGCACAGCAGGAATTTGATGGTTTTGTTGATTTGTTGGAGGAAAAAGGAGTCAATGTGCTTGTTGTTGAAGATACGGACGAACCCAAAAAAACAGATGCTATTTTTCCTAACAACTGGTTCAGCACGCATGAAGATGGGAAAGTGATCCTTTATCCCATGTTTTCACCAAATCGCAGACAAGAAAGGAGAAAAGACATCATTGAAATTTTGATGAAAAAGGGTTATAAAATCAGTGATATTATTGACCTGACTTTTTTTGAAAACGATCAACAGTATTTGGAAGGAACCGGAAGTCTGATTTTGGATAGAATCAACAAAGTTGCCTATGCTTGCCGGTCACAAAGAACCCACCCTGTTCCCTTGGCCTATTTTGGAAGAATAATGGAATATGAAATTGTAGATTTTGATGCTACACAGCTGATCAGTGGCAAGGTTTCTCCTATCTATCATACCAATGTGATGATGCATATCGGGACTGAAATAGCAGTGGTTTGCTTGGACAGTATTCCACTTGCTTCTGAAAAACTCAAAGTACAGGAATACCTGGAAAAAACTGGGAAAAAGATGATTCCTATAACGGCCAAGCAGAAATTCCAGTTTGCAGGTAATATGCTGGAAATTAAAAACCAAGATGGAGGTAAGCTGACAGTTATGTCAGCTACCGCCTTCCAATCACTCGGTCAAGTTCAGGTACAAACTATTCAACGATATACTGATATTGTGGTTCCAAATATAGCTACTATCGAAAAGCTGGGCGGTGGAAGTGCAAGATGCATGATAGCTGAAATATTTTTGCCATCAGTGGAGATTGCCTGAGGTAACAGATTTGATTTTTATGGTATCCACTTCTATGTCTTTGTCTTTGGCAGCAATTTTGAAATTGGCGATTACTTCGAGCACATCGTAGTCAATCACCTTTGAGTTTGATCCATCAATAATCACATGTTTTCCTGGAGGAATATCATCTAAAGCTTGAATTAAAGCCCCTTTATTTAAGAAACTCACTTCTTCTGAAAGGACTATATGTATGGTGTTGGGATCTTTTTCGGGTTTATTACCATAGAAATGAGAGTTCTGAAAGTTTCTCATCAAAATGTAAACGATGGCTACTCCCATACCAATTCCAATACCTATTAAAAGGTCAAATATTACAATTCCCAATATTGTCGTAACAAAAGGTAAAAACTGATCCATGCCCAATTTTGCTTGGGATTTGAACAAGGAGAATTTGGCCAGTTTATAACCTATCAAAAGTAGTATGGCTGCCAGAGACGCTAATGGAATGAGATTAAGCAAGCCCGGAATTAGCAGAACACTGGCAAATAATAGAATACCATGGAATACTGCCGAAGTTTTGGTTCTGGCACCTGAGGTGATATTTGCAGAAGTCCGGACAATAACAGCGGTTACCGGTAAGCCACCAATCAAACCATTTATAACATTCCCTATTCCTTGAGCTAAAAGCTCTCTGTTTGGGGGCGATACCCTTTTATGAGGATCCAATTTATCTCCGGCTTCAAGGCTTAGCAGTGTTTCCAAACTTGCTATAATAGCTATGGTGAATGCCACTAGCCAAACATCGGGGTTGTCTAAAGATGAAAACTTTGGAAAAGTCAACTGACCGATAAGATTACCGAATGATTCTATTTCAGGCAATACTACTTTACCTGATTCATCAATATAAAAACTCGGTACAAAAAATTTAAAAAATTTGTTGATCAAAACTCCTATGAATACTACCACCAATGGCCCAGGAATAAATTTCACAAATTTCTGTTTTTTAATTATTGGACGATCCCAAAACATCAATATGCCCAAAGAGACAAAAGTAATGATAATGGCACCGAATTCGAATTCCTTGGAAAGGTTTCCCAAATCCATTACCGCACTCCAGTCATTTACAAAGGGGATGTATTTTTCAAGGTTAGCATCTTCATTTACACCAAAGGCATAGGGTATTTGTTTGATGATTAGAATTACACCTATACCTGCAAGCATTCCTTTGATCACAGCCGTAGGGAAATAATAACCAATGACACCAGCCTTTAACCATCCAAGAATTATCTGAATAATACCTGCCAATACAACGGCTGTCAGAAAAATATCAAAAGCCCCAAGGTCCGAAATGGCATTCAGTACAATAACGGTCAAACCGGCAGCAGGTCCGGATACTGCGGTATGGGAGCCTGAAAGAGAACCAATCACGATACCGCCTACCACACCAGCGATTATCCCCGAAAATAATGGTGCGCCAGATGATAAAGCAATTCCTAAACATAGAGGAAGTGCTACCAAAAACACTACTAATCCAGAAGGTAAATCGCTACCGAAGTGGGAAAAAATTCTTTTATTACTATCCATTTATGTTTGTTTCTGGGTTTTTGAAAATGTCTTAGCTAATAATAAGGTAATACATTTAATTTATACCTTTAATAAAGATAATTTATACACAAAATTATCTTTTTCTAGAGTTCCCCCATTCCGTTTGTCAAAAAAAACAAAAAGGGTAAAGTTTATTTCTGAAATTATCAGATAAATAAACTTTACCCTTTATAAAAACCACTCAAGGATTTATTTCTTTATATAATCATCTTTCAGTCTAATCCTGTATAATTAAATGGGCTGATCTTGCCTAATTCATTTTTCAATTGATCAGGAACCTGCAACCCTTTGATAAAAGCAGAAATTGTTTTTTGGGTAATTTTTTCATTGGTTCGAGTCAGTTCTTTAAGGGCCTCATAAGGCTTTGGATATCCTTCTCTTCTCAATATCGTTTGGATTGCTTCAGCCACAACGGCCCAATTCTCATCCAAATCATTATCAATGGCATCTTTATTCAACTCCAATTTACCGAGTCCTTTCAACAAGGATTCAAATGAAATCAGCATGTGTGCAAGTGGAACTCCAATTATTCTCAAGACAGTAGAGTCAGTCAAATCCCTTTGCAGTCGGCTGATGGGTAGTTTTGCGGCCAAGTGTTCCAATAAGGCATTGGCTATTCCAAGATTTCCTTCGGCATTTTCAAAATCTATAGGATTTACTTTGTGAGGCATGGCTGAGGAACCAATCTCACCAGCTTGAATTTTCTGTTTAAAATAATTCATGGCCACGTACTGCCAAATATCTTTTGACAAATCCAGAAGAATGGTATTAATTCTTTTCAATCCATCAAAACAGGCCGCAAGATTATCATAATGTTCTATTTGTGTAGTGGGATAGCTTCTTTCCAAACCCAGATATGCTGACACAAACTTTTCTGCAAAACTATTCCAATCAATTTCCGGATAAGCTACATGATGGGCATTCATATTCCCGGTAGCTCCTCCGAATTTCGCAGAGTAAGGAACTTGCGAAAGCAACTCCAATTGTTTTTCCACTCTAATGACAAAAACGCGCAATTCTTTCCCCAAGCGCGTAGGGGATGCGGGCTGTCCATGGGTCTTTGCAAGCATGGGAATGTCTTTCCATGTTTGTGTCTGTTCCTTTAATTTAACAACTAAAGCATTTAGACTTGGGAGAATACATTTTTCGAGACCCATTTTCAGCATCAGAGGCGTGGCGGTATTGTTGATGTCCTGAGAAGTCAAACCAAAATGAATGAACTCCTTGAATTCCTGAAGTCCCAAATCATCAAACTTTTCTTTCAGGAAGTATTCGACGGCCTTCACATCATGGTTGGTGATTTTCTCAGTATCCTTGATTTTTGTAGCGTCAGCTAAACTGAAATCACTCACCAAATTCCGTAGCGAGGGGAAGAGATCATGGTCAAAACCTGTCAGTTGAGGAATAGGAAGTTCACAGAGTGCAATAAAGTATTCCACTTCGACAAAGACTCTATATTTAATCAGGGCGAATTCAGAAAAATATTCTCTTAATGGCGCGGTTTTATTGCCATATCTACCATCTACAGAACTTACGGCGGTCAGGTTATTGAGATTCATTGATCTTGTTTTTGATTTGAAGGCGCAATTTAGGTCTTCAACCTGAAAATACTGTCCTACTATTATATTTAATCTGAGTTTTTTAGAAGACAATACCTAATTTCAGAAAATCCTGTTTCAAAAGGCAAATAATGAAATTAAAAACCAGGTTTTTTGGGAAAAGGGATTCACCTCAAATAAAAATATGAATTTCATCATAAGATTACAGCTCAGAATCAAACCAGTTTCTGATTTATTTGTTGTTAACAGAGATAATAATATTCCAGAGTCTTATAAATTAAAAACCGTGCATTAATTTTGGGGCTTACTTATGGGATCAAAGTATTAAAGAGCAATAGAAATGTTTAATTTATTTAAGAAAAAAAAAAGAGGATAATAAGAGGGGAGACCAATACTTGTCATTGAAAGTAAGAGAAGTAGTCAAAGAAACTCCTGATACAGTCACCATATATTTTGAGCAGCCTGAACCATTCTTGGAATATCGACCAGGTCAATACCTTACGGTCATTTTGGATTTGGGTGGAAAAGAAGTAAGACGGTCATATAGTCTGTGCACTTCTCCATATGTAGACCCCCATCCCGGAATTACCATAAAAAGAGTGGATGGAGGATTGGTGTCCAATTATTTAAATGATCAGATCAGACCGGGGAAGACCATTGAAATAATGAAACCCTTAGGTCATTTCACAACTGATTTCCACTCTAAAAACAAAAATCATTTTGTAATGATTGCAGGGGGCAGTGGTATTACTCCCATCATGGGGATTTCCAAATCAGTCCTAATCAATGAACCGGATTCTAAAGTGACTCTTATTTACTGTAGTCGCTCTGAAGATCAGATTATTTTCAAAAATCAATTGGACAAGCTGCAGGATGAATACAAAGAACGATTCAAAGTATACCATAATCTGAGCAAACCTACTGCAAATTGGGAAGGTATGATGGGACGTTTGGATCAAGTTAAGATCAACGAAATACTAGAAAATAATCTTTATCCGGAAATGGACAAGACTAAATATTTTGTCTGTGGCCCAAATGGATTAATGGATATTGCTTTAGAAGCCTTTAAGGCCAAAGGGATTTCGGATGAAGATATTTTCAAGGAAAGTTTCTTTACAGATATTGAGGCCAAAGAAGAAAACCTTAAAGCTGAGGGGAAATTATCTCCTGAACTGACCCGTGAAATAGAAGTGAACGTCAATGGAGAATCTTTTCATTTTGAAGTTCCTGCGGGGATGACCATTTTAGAAGCAGGCTTGGATAAAGATATTGATATGCCATACAGCTGTCAAAGTGGATTGTGTACTGCCTGCAGAGGTAAGCTAGTGTCAGGTAAAGTGGATATGATAGAGGATGCGGGGCTGAGTCAAAGCGAGATAGCAGAAGGTTATATCTTGTGCTGTTCTTCCAAGCCTGCAAGTTCTGATATAAAAATCATCATTGAATAACAGTATTTTGGAAGAAAAAAATATCAGGAAAATATTTGAGAAACTGGAGCGGAATGTTTTGATATTGATCGCCATTCCGATTCCTTTTTTTGCGGTAGTTTATCTGAATTCCCAAAATAGTACGTTTTCATTTGAACTTCCCGTGGTTTCGGCTTTTTGGGATTCTTTTGGATTGGGGTTGGTAGTATCAATTTTATTTTTACAATATTTTTCTTTTCAATCTGCGATTAAAAGAATAGGGAGTGGGAATCTGGATTTGGAATCCAAGTTGGCATTATACTCTCAAGCAACGATGCAAAGATTCTGGATTCTTTTTATTTCCACATTTATATCAGCATTGGGTCTGTTGTTTTTTGATAATCCAGGTTTCACCATGGCCTTTGCTGTAACACTATTGTTTTTTTCATTGGGAAAACCCAGCCCGGACAGGATTGTAAAATCATTGAAATTGAAAGGGGAAGAAAAGGATAAGGTACTTGGGATGAAGAGAAGAGGATGAATTGAGATTTGAGATTTGAGACGTGAGATATAAAAAGC
>CAZLJT010000121.1:0-10763 GCA_964559905.1 uncultured Aquiflexum sp. | reverse complement strand
GTCCACTTCTACTAATTTTGGTCTGACCTTTCAGACCAGAGAAATTGAAGTAATTGTAGTTGAAAAACTCTTCCTTACCACCTTTCACAATCAAACCTTTCAGGAATTGAGCCAGAATGTACTGATGATGAAAAGGCAAATAAGCTCCTTTGTTTTTTAACGAAAATATTAATCTAATTCTCACGGTTTTTTTTAAAAATGAAAATGAAACAATTATTTAACTATTTTTTAATAAGGTTATGCAAATACTTTGGTTTCTTTCAAAAGTACAAATTATTTTTCAATTCTTTTGTCAAACATTGAATCTAAAATGCATGATGTCACCATCTTGAACTACATATTCCTTCCCTTCAATGGCGATTTTCCCATTCTCTCTACACGTAGCTTCTGATTTATAGGTTTCATAATCAGAAAGTTTGATTACCTCGGCCTTGATAAAGCCCCTCTCAAAGTCCGTATGAATCACTCCTGCAGCCTGTGGAGCCTTCCAACCTTTTTTTATTGTCCAAGCCCGAACTTCCTGAACCCCGGCTGTGAAATAGGTGATCAGATCCAATAATTTATAGGCAGCCGAGATCAGTTTATTCAATCCGCTTTCATCTAACCCATATTCAGAAAGAAACAATTCTTTCTCTTCAGGTTCATCCAATTCTGCGATCTGAGATTCAATTGCTGCACAGAGTACAATTACGTCTGCTTGTTCTTCCTTTACATTTTCTTTGAGTTGGTCTACAAATTTGTTGCCGGCAATAATACTGTTCTCATCTACATTGGCTACATAGAGTACAGGTTTTATAGTCAATAAATGCAGGTCTCTGACGACTTCCAGATCCTCTTTTTCGATTTCCAGAGCGCGGGCATTTTTACCCTCCTGAAGTCCTTTTTTGAAAAGGTTAAGGACCTCCAACTCTTTTTTTGCTTTGACGTCTCCTGATTTGGCTATTTTTTCTATCCGCGCAATCTTTTTCTCGACGGATTCCAGATCTTTCAATTGGAGTTCCGTATCTATGACTTCTTTATCAAAAATCGGGTCAACTCCGCCTGCCACGTGAACGATGTTTTCATCCTCAAAGCAGCGGATCACATGTATGATGGCATCCACCTCCCGGATGTTTGCCAAAAACTTGTTTCCTAGGCCTTCGCCCTTACTTGCACCTTTTACCAGACCGGCGATATCCACAAATTCAATTACAGTGGGCACCACTCTATTGGGTTTGACCAGTAATTCCAAAATATTGAGTCTTTTGTCCGGGACCGTCACCACTCCGACATTGGGTTCAATTGTACAGAAAGGAAAGTTTGCTGCCTCGGCCCGGGCACTTGATATTGCATTGAATAAAGTAGATTTTCCAACGTTGGGGAGTCCAACGATACCACATTGTAAAGCCATTAATAATTGTCTTTTTAGATTTTAAAGATTTTATATTCTTTATACCCTATATAAAATTCCATGAATGAAACCCTAAATATGGTGTAAACAGGGATTGCAAATATCATCCCCAGTATACCGGCGATTTTTGCTCCGGCAAAGATAACAACAAAAATTTCAAGCGGGTGTGCTTTTACAGATTTAGAAAAAATCAACGGCTGTAAAATGACATTGTCTGTAACCTGTACCATGGCAAAAACAGATAAAATCTTTAAAAACATCAGGGTGATTTGGTTTGATTCATCAAAAGTACCGGTTGATAATCCGACAATCACCCCAAAGGCCGTCCCCAAAATAGGACCTGCGTAGGGTATTAGATTGGCCACAGCTGCAAACATGGCAATCGTGAGCGCATAATCAATATCCATCAGGGTAAGACCAATCGCAGCCAATGAAAATATACAGGTAATCTGAATCAAGAGACCCACAAGGTAATTGGAAAGCAATTTTTCTACTTTGTTGAAAGTCGAAACTGCCAGTTCAAAATAGGCGTTGGGGATGATGTTCATGATGTTTTTTCTCAACATACCGTTTTCCAACAAAAGAAAAAAGGTGATGAAACTTACAGCCATGACGGCAATAAGGAAGGAACTTGTAGTATTGATTACGGTATTGATCAATCCCTGAAAATTGACCTTCCCAAAACCGGCGACAAGGTTTTCCCGCACCTGTTTAATCAAAAAACCCGGTTCACTTTTAACTATTTCATATTGAATCAATAAATCTTCAATTCTCCCGATCGGATTTTGGATCTTTTCATAAATAAAATCCAAGTCATAGGAAGAAATCATTTGAATCTGAGCGCTGATAAGCGGTATAAAAAGAAGGCTGATCAGGAATATAATGTTGATTACCAGAGTAAAGGAAAAGAGTATCGACAACCATCGCGGAAAATGTCGACCCATCAGGTGTACAGAATTGATTCTGTTGGTAAGCGGTCTCAATATGGCTGCGATCACCAATGAAAAAATCAAGTATAACGTAATGTTTGAAAAATACCAGCCTAATAGGAAAAAAACGAAAATTGCGATAGCGAGATATAGGACCGGCTTTTTCATAAAGATCAAATATTATAAAGGAAAAAGAAACATCTAAATTTTATAGAAGAAAATTGGTATCAATGACTGATAGGGATCTTCTTATTCATGTTTCTTTTTCCAGATTAATCAAAAAGCAAGGTTTACTCCCATTTCAATTCATCGTCAAACTCACTTTCCGAATCATCGTTATCAAATTGAGAGAAATCAAAATCAGGCAAAAGATCGGTCTTCACATGGTCTACGGCATCCTGCAATGCCTCGATGAATTTTCCGAAATCTTCTTTGTAAAGGAAAATTTTGTGTTTTTCAAACACAAAAGAATCGTCTTTTAAACGCCTTTTACTTTCTGTAATAGTTAAATAATAATCATTGGATTTTGTGGCTTTCACATCAAAAAAGTAAGTTCTTTTTCCAGCCTTTACTCTTTTTGAGAAGATCTCTTCTCTGTCATTTCCTCTATAGTCTTCCACTGTGCAAGGTTTTAAAATGTTTGGATTTGTAATATTTTAACGTGACAAGTTAAATCAATTCGAAAAATATATTCAAGGGATTATCCGGATTTTTTTAAAAACAATCAATTTTGTTGCTTAATTGGGTTTCAACTTTCAATAAATCAAAAAAAAGAGGGTTTCCCCTCTTCTCATTCACCATGCATGAATAATTTTTTTGCCATCAATTCATCTTCTGTCTCTCTGTGGTCAGGGTCATCCACACAACAATCCACAGGGCATACAGCCGCACATTGCGGTTCTTCGTGAAAGCCGGTGCATTCTGTACATTTTTCTGTGACTATGTAGTAGAACTCATCAGATCTTGGTTCTTGCTTTTCATTTCCATCAACGACGGTACCGTCTGGAAGTGTTACTTCTTTTAATTTAGTCCCGCCAGCCCAGGTCCATTCAATGCCACCCTCATAAATAGCTGTGTTGGGACATTCAGGTTCGCATGCACCGCAGTTGATGCATTCGTCAGTTATCATTATTGCCATAATCAATCGCTTTATCTCACAAAATTAATAATCATTTAACAAATCACGTAAAAAAAAGTTGTCATGCTAATTAATTTTTAATCATTCTATCAAAATTTTATTCCTTTACTTTTGAATATCTTTGTTCAAAAATTAAAGAAATGACGCTTCAGGACAGAATAAAGGCATTTGTCAGATTGGGAGAAAAATTCGAAAGTTTTTTTCAGGATGGATTTTCTGAGTTGGCTTTTCGCGTTGAAAATAACAATCCTTGGTTTACTCCTGAAAACACAAAAAATGCCATCCAGGCTTTGAGGGCTAATCTTACAAAAGAAAAACTGGAAAATTGGATTGAACCTTATGATTTGGAAAGTATCAAAACCCCCAAAAGCATTGGGATATTAATGGCAGGGAATATTCCTGCTGTTGGATTTGATGACTTGATGTGTGTATTGATGTCGGGACATCAGGCATGTGTCAAATTGAGTAGTTCAGATCAGGTATTGATGAAATGGATCATTGATCAGCTTGTTGCTATTGAACCTAGATTTGAAGCTTATATTGTCATCGAAGAAATGCTCAAATCCAAAAGTGCCTACATAGCCACAGGAAGTGATAATTCAGCAAGGTATTTTGATTATTATTTTGGAAAATATCCTCATATTATCAGAAAGAACAGGACTTCTGTGGGTATTTTGGATGGAAGCGAAGCAATTGAGGATTTCGGGAGGTTGGCTAATGATGTATTTCAATATTTTGGCCTTGGCTGTAGAAATGTGTCAAAAATTTACATTAAGGAAAAAAACCAACTGATTGACTTTCTGGATGCGATAGGTGATTTTAAATATGTAGCCAATCACCATAAATATTTTAATAACTATGAGTACAATAAATCCATTTATCTGGTCAATAAGGATGATCACTTGGATAATGGCTTCCTACTTTTAAAAGAAAGTGGATTGATGGTATCTCCGATTGCTGTATTATTTTATGAAATTTATGAGGAGAGCTCCACCTTAGATCGGATGCTGTCTGAAAATAAAGAAAAAATTCAATGCATGGTCAGCAATCATGGGTGGTACCCCGGATCTATTGATTTTGGAAATGCCCAATGCCCTTCCCTAGGTGATTATGCAGATGGGGTAGATACTTTATCGTTTTTGTCAGGATTAGACTGATTTTCACTGAATTTGGGCAGATAAAAACTAAAATCACTTCCCTCGTTCAAAATGCTTTGTATATAAAGTTTACCGCCGTTTTTTTCTATATATTCCTGAACAAGCAACAGACCGAGACCTGTGCCTGATTCTTTGTTTTTCCCTAATGTGGTGATCGATTCTTTATTTCTTAATTTCCGGAGATTTACAGAATCTATACCGGATCCAGTATCTTTGACTTTTATGTAGACCTCACTTTCTTTTTCTTTCAATACCACGGATATCACGTCGTTTTCGCCTGAAAACTTCATCGCGTTGCTGATTAAATTCCTGATGGTAAGATCTATCATATTTTTGTCGGCATATACGTCTGTTTTCCCAAATTTTTCCATTCTCAAACGAATACGTTTTTGAGAAGCCGTTTTTTCGAACAAAGAAAATTGCTGCTGAATCAAAGATTCTAAATTGAAGATGCTTTTTTCAATCATTTCCCCTTTTAATTGACTGCTGGTCCAGGCCAAGAGATTTTCGAGCAATACAGAGACAGAATCCATATTTCTGTTCACTTCCGGAAGTATATCGAAAAATTCATCCCTGCTTATTACGCCTTCATTGGTAAGTTTAATCAGTTCTTTGACACCAAGAATAGGTCCTTTAAGGTCATGGGAAATAATGGTGAATAATTTATCTTTTAGAGAATTGTTTTTTTTGAGTTCCTCTGCCTGTATTTGGAGTTTGTTTTGGTCTTCTTTCTGGGAAGATATATCTACCATCAAAATTATTGCTCCCCTGAAAACATTTTTTTTGTTAAAAATGGGCATAATATTGACAGAATAATACATTTCGGTTTCGTTCAGATCCATAGTGAGTTCAAATGAAACTTTCTCTCTTTTTTGGAGGTGGGTATCGATAATATGGTTATGGCCAAATACTTCTGCAATGGATTTGCCGATCAGCGAATATCCAGGATTGTTGAGGATTTTTACTGCTGGTTTGTTAAAGTCAATAACCCTGTCTTTTTGGTCAAGGACTAAAATTCCTTTGGTTATCAATTCAAATACTTTATCTCTTGCTATAGGTTTTAAATCAAAAAGATCGAATTTCAACAATCCTATTCCGATAAATATATAGGAAAACAAAAAGGCATATGGGGTCAGATCAATATGGCCAAAAGGTCTGAAGCCTATGAGATACACAATATTAAAAGCCCAGGGTACAAATCCGGCAATGATCAAAAGATTAGACTGTTTTTTGTACAAAGAATCAGCATTTTTAAACCTGATCAGTAAAAGAATATTTCCAAAGATTAAAGAGAGGTAAAAAAAGGTTGTATGTATATAATACCAGGGACCAATGGTAATATTTAAAAGGGGAAAAGGACCTGAATAATCTACCAATACCTCTTTATAATGTAGATTATGGTAGCTGTTGGACAAAACAAGCAAGTAGGTGACCAATGGTAAAGTGAAAATCAAAACTGCCGACTTTGGATTTATCCATTTTTCCAAACCTGCGTAATTCAAGCAAAACCACAACCATGCGGCAGGTGCAAAGGATATGCCGATATATTCTATTTTAACCCAGAATAGCATAGTCTCCAGACTTTGGCTGGATAGTTCAATACCATAGGCTAAAGCCCAAATCGAGACCGTCAGCATCGTAATGGCAAACCATCGGACCGTATCTCCGAGTCTGTAGATAATAACTGCGGAAACTCCAATAGAAAATATCCCTGATATCAACAGGACTAAAGAAAAAATATTCAACTCCAAATGGGACGGGTTTTATTAAGAATTGAAAGTTAGGCAATTTTTTTGTTCAAAAAACTCATTTTTACATCCTAATCCAAAATGTTAAGATTAATTTAAAATCCTAAAACTTTAATTAGTGAAATTAAATCATCAACTGAAGTCCAAAGATTGGTTCCCTTCAACCTTTGAAATTGCATTGTTGCTCAGTGCCATGGTCTATATCGCTGTGGTCTTCCTCACTAAGCCTGATCATGAAAATATTCCTGTTTATGGATTTGAGGTATTAAAGTTCTGGCAGCAGGGTTTTTGGGACATGATGGAATTTACCTTGCAGATGATTCTGATATTGGTTTTTGGGTATGCGCTCGCCGTTTCCAGTCAAGTGAGTAAAGCCATTAAGAAACTTGCCAACTTGGCCGACAGTAACCTCAAATCGGTAGTGATTACAGCCACCGTAACGATTTTTGCAGGGTATTTGAATTGGGGTTTTGGATTAATCATTGGAGCTGTATTGGCACGACAGATTGGTGAAAACGCATCTCAAAAAGGGAAATCTCTGAATTATCATTTAGTCGGTGCGACAGGATATTTAGGTATGATGGTCTGGCATGGCGGTCTTTCTGGGTCTGCTACGCTCAAAGTGGCAGAAAAGGGACATTTTTTGGAAGATCTGATAGGAGTAATCCCAGTCAATGAAACAATTTTTTCTCTTTCCAATCTTTTGATTAACATGGCTTTGGTTATTGTCTTGATCTCAATGATTTATTTTTTATCAAATACCAAAGCCAATCCATCTTCCTTAACCGATATCAAATTTCAAAAACATAAAATAGTGCTTTCAGGAAAGGGGTATTTAGGAATAATTTTAGGGGTTCTGATTTTGATATTGGCATTTTCTGATTTTTTCCAATCCGGATCTGGCAATCTCTCGTTTTTTGATCTCAATTTTGTCAATTTTGTTTTGTTGGGTTTAGGACTGATTTTATTCAGAAATCCAGATACTTATTTTAAGGCTTTGGGAAAAGGAATGAAAAGTGCAACGGATATTTTGATTCAGTTTCCGTTTTATGCCGGAATTTTGGGCATGATGAAATATTCCGGGTTTTTGGATATTTCAGGGGATTTTTTGGTTTCAAATTCATCAGCCGAGACTTTCCCATTATTTGCTTTTTTCAGCGCTGCGGCAGTAAATCTATTTATCCCATCAGGTGGTGGACAATGGGCCATTCAGGGTCCTATATTGATGGAGGCGGCCAAAAGCATGTCAATTGACCCTGCGGGTATGGTTCTTTCATTTGCATATGGAGATCAATTGACCAATATGCTTCAGCCATTTTGGGCTTTGCCCTTGTTGTCCATCACCGGTATAGGTGCGAAGGATATCCTGCGATATAGTTTTTATTTCTTTTTGGGGGGCTTATTGGTATTTGGTTTTGGAATATGGATTTTAATCTGTTAAGCAGCAATTGTTAATTCCAATAATAAAAATATTGCTACCTGTTTTTTTACTTCCATTTTAGGTCCGTTTTTTTATCTTTGCGGACATTGATTAGAATTATTTTCCAAACTATAAACTTTATTTTCCAATGGCATTTGATATAGGAATGATCAAAGCGGTTTACTCAAAATTCCCTTCAAGGATCGAAGCTGCAAGAAAGGCTGTCGGTAGGCCCCTTACGTTGACAGAAAAAATATTGTATGCGCACCTTACCGAAGGTGAGGCTTCAAAAGCTTATGAAAGGGGAGTATCTTATGTTGAATTTAATCCGGATAGGGTTGCGATGCAGGATGCCACCGCCCAAATGGCACTGCTTCAATTTATGCAGGCAGGTCGCAGTCAGGTAGCTGTTCCTTCCACCGTGCATTGTGACCATTTGATACAGGCAGAAGTAGGTGCTGTTGCTGATTTGGATAAAGCTAAAGATAAAAACAGAGAGGTTTATGATTTCCTTTCCTCTGTTTCTAATAAATATGGTATCGGATTCTGGAAGCCCGGTGCGGGAATTATCCACCAGGTGGTGCTTGAAAATTATGCGTTTCCGGGAGGAATGATGATTGGGACGGATTCCCATACACCAAATGCAGGTGGTTTGGGAATGATAGCTATAGGAGTTGGTGGTGCTGACGCCTGCGACGTGATGGCGGGTCTTCCCTGGGAATTGAAATTCCCCAAACTGATAGGCGTAAAATTGACCGGTAAACTTTCCGGTTGGACCTCAGCCAAAGATGTAATTCTTAAAGTAGCAGGTGTTCTTACAGTTAAAGGTGGAACAGGTGCCGTAGTTGAATATTTCGGAGATGGTGCAAGGTCTCTATCTGCAACAGGTAAAGGAACGATCTGCAATATGGGTGCTGAAATCGGGGCAACCACTTCCATCTTTGGATATGATGAAAAATCAGAGGCCTACCTGAGAGGTACCGAAAGAGGTGATATAGCGGATATGGCCAATGCAATCAAAGCCCACTTAACAGGAGACGATGAAGTATATTCCAATCCTGAAAAATATTTTGATCAGGTTATTGAAATCAACCTTTCTCAACTAGAACCGCATATCAATGGACCATTCACTCCGGATTTGGCTTGGCCGCTTTCCAAGTTTGCCGCTGCAGTAAAAGAAAATGGTTGGCCAACAAAACTTGAAGTGGGATTGATTGGTTCCTGTACCAATTCTTCTTATGAAGACATTTCCAGAGCTGCATCTTTGGCGCAGCAAGCAGTGGACAAAAAACTTGTCGCAAAGTCTGAATATACCATCACACCTGGATCCGAACAGGTCAGATTTACAGTAGAAAGAGATGGGTTTTTAAATATATTTGAAAATATGGGAGGTGTCGTATTGGCCAATGCTTGCGGACCTTGCATAGGACAGTGGGCAAGGCATGGCGCTGAGAAGCAAGAAAAAAATTCTATTATCACTTCTTTCAACAGAAATTTTGCAAAAAGAGCTGATGGTAATCCTAACACTCATTCTTTTGTAGCCTCTCCTGAAATAGTTACCGCCATGGCAATAGCGGGCGATCTGACATTCAATCCTATGACTGATTCTTTGACCAATGAAGCCGGGGTACAGGTGAGGTTAGACGAACCAAGTGGATTGGAATTGCCTCCGAAAGGATTTGCAGTGGAAGATGCAGGATACCAAGCACCAGCGGAAGATGGGTCCAAGGTAGAGGTGAAGGTAGCTCCCAATTCAGAAAGACTTCAATTATTGGATCCCTTCCTGCCTTGGGAAGGCACTGATTTGACCGGATTGAAATTGTTGATAAAGGCAAAAGGAAAATGTACTACTGACCATATTTCTATGGCAGGACCCTGGTTAAGATTCCGTGGTCATTTGGATAATATTTCCAATAATATGTTGATCGGAGCCGTTAATTATTTTAATGAAGCCACTAACAAAGTGAAAAACCAGCTGAATGGGGAATATGCCGAGGTTCCCGCAGTACAGCGTCAGTATAAGCTACACGGTGTCGGTTCCATTGTGGTAGGTGATGAAAACTATGGAGAGGGTTCTTCAAGGGAACATGCTGCTATGGAACCCAGATTTCTGGGAGTAAGGGCCATTTTGGTAAAATCATTTGCAAGAATTCACGAAACCAATCTTAAGAAACAGGGAATGTTGGCATTGACTTTTGCCAATTCTTCAGATTACGATCTGATTCAAGAAAATGACAGCATTGATATTATCGGCTTGAAAGATTTTGCGCCAGGTAAACAATTGACAGTTGTCCTGAATCATGAAGATGGAAGTAAAGATGAAGTTAAAGTAAACCATACTTACAATGCCGGTCAGATTGAATGGTTTAAGGCTGGGTCTGCTTTAAATTTAATTAAAGCGGGACTTTAAGCATTCAAATATAATTTAAGTAAGAGCTGTGGGATTTTTCCACAGCTTTTTTTATTCTATTGAAATCAGAATGCATCTTAGGAGACTTTTTGTAAGGTTGACGGTCTTATTTTGAATTCAAGATTCCAGTTTTATATCCAAATAGGGTTTTCAAGGGCTGATTGGAATATGGAAACTTCATAATTTGTACATCGAATAGGGGACGATATTGTTTATTATTTTGTAAATTCAAACTTGCATGTTGAATTTGGTCAATGAATATTGCCCGGAAATATTGAAAGGGTAGTAGGATCGGCAAATCTCCGATTTGTGGATAGATTAATCCCAAAACCCTCCTTCAACATTGATCGTGATTTAGGTTTTTTTGGGTGTGATACCAAAGGAATAGGCAGTAATTCAAAGACTGGTTAATTTCTGATTGAATTTGGGATTGAATAAAATAAACATTTTTAAAATTTTTAATTGCATATTGTTTGGTGCAAAAAACAAATTAATGTATGTTTACAGCGTTAGATTATTTGAATACTTATCACCCAGGTTCAATAACTTTTGTTAAAGCACTATTTTGCTG
>CAZLJT010000120.1:0-10777 GCA_964559905.1 uncultured Aquiflexum sp. | reverse complement strand
CCTGTGCCTCAGGAGACTCTTCTCTACGTTCAGAGTGACGCTCCGGAATTCTGTCAAGGGTAGGGCACGAGGATTCTCCAGAGGCACAATTAGACGGTTAATTTGCTGGAAAAGTATTTAACCCTTTTGGTCATAGTCATCCTTTTCCTGAACTTCGGAAGATGCTTCCTTCGTCAGCATGACGTCTGATCCGATTTATGTCAAAGGTAGGGCACTAGGGATCTCTAGAGGTATAATTAGACGGTTGAATTCCTGGAATGGCATATAACCCTTTTGGTCATAGTCATCCTTTTCCTGAACCTCAGGAGATGCTTCATTACGTTCTGCATGACGCTCCGGAATGTTGTCACTGGTAATCTAAAGGAATCATAATTTTAAAATAAAAGTAGGAATTATTTAAATCCCAAGAAAGGATCGGAAAATAGCTTTCGGGATAAAGAACTAAACCGGCTACTTTGATTGTTAGAAACTGTTTTTAACCCATTATCATGACGAAAAGCAAACCAAAAGAAAGCAGAGTCACCATGGCCTCTGCCTTTAAAACAATTATTTGGCCCCGTAGAAAGCATTTATTTTTAGGGCTTTTTTTGATCATCATTTCCAGATTGTCGGGATTGGTCCTGCCGGGTGCCAGTAAACTCTTAATAGACAATGTGATTCCTTCCAATGACCTCGAATTGCTCAAATGGCTGGTTTTGGGAGTGGTGGGAGCCATTACCATTCAAGCTACCACTTCTTATGCCTTGACGCAAATCTTAAGTGTGGAAGCACAGCACCTGATTTCTGTTTTGCGGTCTCAGGTTCAAAGGCATATTATTCAATTGCCCATCCGTTTTTTTGACAATACCAAAACCGGAGAACTGGTGTCCAGGATTATGACAGATGTGGAAGGGGTAAGGAATCTTGTGGGAACAGGTTTTGCACAAATGATAGGAGGGGTTTTGACAGCGGTCATCTCCTTGGTGTTGTTGATTTATATCAGCCCGATGATGACGCTTTATGTATTGGTTCCTGTGATTATTTTTAGTTTGATTTCTCTAAAAGCATTTGGGAAAATCAGACCGATATTCCGGGAGAGAGGGAAAATAAATGCCGAAGTCACCGGTAGGTTGACGGAAACATTGGGAGGAATCAGAGTCATCAAAGGTTTCAATGCCGAAGAACAGGAAATCAAAACTTTTGAAGCTGGAGTAGAAAGGCTTTTCCTCAATGTAAAATCGAGTCTGACTGCCACGAGCTTTGTGACTTCTTCTGCTACCTTTTTATTGGGCTTGGCATCCGCAGGTATCATGGGTATCGGTGGATATATGATTATGGATGGGCAAATGACCTTTGGGGATTTTCTGGCATTTACACTTTATCTTGGTTTTATGATTGCGCCAATAGTGCAGATGAGCAATATAGGCAGTCAGTTGACTGAGGCCTTTGCAGGCTTGGATAGGACAGAGGAGATCATGAATTATCCTTTGGAAGATGCCCTTGGCAGCCGCATTTTAAATTTGCCGAATTTCAAAGGGGATATACGTTTTGAAAATGTATCCTTTGCCTACGAGGAAGGTAAGGAAGTGGTCAAAGGGATCAGCTTTGATGCTCCTGCAGGTTCGGTGACCGCATTGGTAGGCACTTCTGGTTCGGGTAAAACCACCATTGCAGGTTTGGCTGCTTCTTTTTTGAATCCCGATTCGGGTCTGATTACCATTGATGGCCATGATTTGCAGAAGGTCTCTTTGAAAAGTTACCGTTCGCAATTGGGGGTGGTATTGCAGGATGACTTCCTCTTTGAAGGAACAATCCGTGACAACATTCTTTTCCCAAGGCCCAATGCCTCAGAACAGGATTTACTTCAGGCGGTAAAGGCGGCCCATGTTCAGGAATTCACAGATAGGTTTGAGGATGGATTGGACACTTTGATCGGTGAAAGAGGAGTGAAATTATCCGGTGGGCAGAGACAGCGGATTGCGATTGCCCGGGCCATATTGGCAGATCCCAAGGTTTTGGTCTTGGATGAGGCTACATCCAATTTGGATACTGAATCTGAATCATTGATACAAGCCAGTCTCAAGCGATTGATGGAAGGCAGGACTACCTTTGTCATCGCGCACCGTTTGAGTACCATCAGGCAGGCCGATCAGATTTTGGTGATTGAGCAGGGAGAAATCAAAGAAAGAGGCAAACACGAAGAGCTGATTGCAAAGGAAGGCCGGTACTACCAATTGTACACTTATCAGGCTAGGATTTGATGGCTGTTAGTTAAAATAGGAAGTCTGAAGTTGACCATTGACCATGCCTGAAATCCATGGACCGTTTTTGGTAACTGTGCTCTTTTTAAATTGCAGAGATTACATCTGGATTCGGAAGCTTTTGTTTGACTAGATAGAGATAGGGTTCGTTGACCTACCATTTTTATTGTGTCTATTGGCTTGGTCATCTTCGCATTTGTTTGGTTTTTTCAATGTTGTGTTTCTAAAGAGAACTTATCAAGTATTTTAGATTTCAAGAGCTTTAGGGAATTCATAGCACCATTTATCAAAAAGTAGGAATTTTTGCAAAAACAAATGGGCTAAATTGCCTGTATGATTCGGTTTTCCTTTGGAAAAGTATTTTTGATCCATACTGTCCTCTCTATCTTCATTTCAACAATGAAGCTATCAGCTCAGGAAGAAAGATCATTGGAGGCTTATAGAATTAAGGTGGGGGAGTTGGTTACTTTAGATGGCAGGTTGAATGAAGAATTTTGGAACAACACGCAAGCTGCCACTCAATTTTTTATGATGGAACCTGATGAAGGTTCTCCGGCTTCTGAAAAAACAGTTGTCAGAGTCGCTTTTGATAGTCAATATCTCTACATCGGGGCCAGGTTTTATGACTCTGAACCGGATAAAATCAAAGCCTTTCAAAGGAAAAGAGATCAGTCCTTATTGACTGATGATAGGTTTACTTTTATTCTTGATACTTATAATGATCAGCGTTCAGCTTATTATTTTGAAATCAATCCTTTGGGATTAATTAGTGATGCTTTGCTGAGGGTTGGACAGGGAACTTCTCTTATTCCGGCTTGGAATGGGATTTGGCGGGCATGGGTAAGCAGTGATGCTGAAGGGTGGTCTGCAGAAATCCGAATCCCATTTATGACACTCAATTTCGACCCCAATGCGGAAGTTTGGGGGATCAATTTTCTCAGGACAATCAGGCGAAAAAATGAAGAAGTACTTTGGTCGGGACATAAAAGAAATCAGGGTATTTTAAGACCACAGAATGCCGGAAAACTGACTGGACTTTCAGACATCAACCAGGGGTTGGGTTTGGAGGCTATTCCCTATGGCATTGTAACAGAATCGAAAAGGAGAACTGAACCGGAAAGCCCAAAGGAAAGTGAGGTGAAATGGAATGCGGGTGGAGAACTTAATTATAATATAACCCCAAATTTGAAGGCAGGGATTACCGTTAACACTGATTTTGCCGAAACTGAAGTCGATGACAGGCAGGTGAACCTGACCAGGTTTCCACTTTTCTTTCCTGAAAGAAGGGCATTCTTTTTGGAAGGTTCCAATATTTTTCAGTTTGCTCCATCCAGTAATCCCAATCCTTATTTCAGTAGAAGAATAGGTTTGGAAGACGGTAGGCAAATTCCGATTCGATATGGTGCAAGGATGATTGGTAGGATTAAAGATACGAATATTGGTTTTTTACATGTCAAAACGGGAGAAGGTCTTGAAACTCCCGGGGAATCATTTACAGTAGCTAGAGTAGCTCAGAATATATCCAGTGAAAGTACTGTGGGAGTGATTTATACCAGAAGGGAAACAGATGGAGATTCTTTGCCGGTTAGACAGACTTTAGGAGCTGACATTGGTCTGAATACATCGAAATTTATGGGAAATAAAAATCTTCAGTTTGAAGCCTTTATTGTTGGCCATACGGAGACTTTTTTTGGAGACGAAAGCAGTATGTTTGACCGATCTGTTCGAGGGGCTAGGATAAATTTTCCCAATCAGCCTTGGACTGCGCACATGAGCTATAGGGAATTTGGGGTCAATTACGACCCTGCCGTGGGCTTTGCACCAAGGGTAGGTTTTCGTAGGCTTCAACCTTCCATCACCTATAATCCATTGATCAATAGAAGTAAGCTAATTCGGGAACTGAGTTGGCAATATTATTTTGAATATCTGATGGATATGTTTTGGAGACCAGCCACGGTCAACCATAGAATCAGGTTGCTTGGAATCAGGTTTGAAACAGGTGATGTTTTCCAGTTTCAGGTAAACCACAATTATGAATATTTGGATCAGCCCTTTGATATCCTCCGAAACGAGGAGTTTATAATTGCTCCGGGAGATTATACCAATGTGGGCTATAATTTTCAGTTGCAAACCGCTGGATTCAGGAGGGTAGGTGGTACTTTTGTTTTTGAAAGAAGCGGTTTTTGGACCGGAAACCAAACTCTGATCAGCGCAGACCTTTTTGTGAGACCATTTATTGGGCTTAATATGACTGCCAGTTGGATCAATACACAAGTGAGACTGGCAGAGGGTTCCTTCGATACCCATCTGATTAGATTGATTACGGCCTATGATTTCTCTCCATGGGTTTCGGTAAATTTTAATATTCAATACGACAATGTAACAGGCTATTTGGGAACCAACTCCAGATTTGCCTGGATCATTGATCCTGGAAATACCCTTTTCTTTGTTTACAACCACAATTGGCAAAATTATCAGGAGCGACTGATTTCTATGGAATCCGGGACCAATGTGAAATTAGCCTATACGTTTAGATTTTGATTTTAAAAAAACTCAAGGGTACTCCAAAAAAAAAAGTCTCAGACAAAATATGCCTGAGACTTTTTGATTTTTGAATTTCAGCTAAAGTAATCAGCTCAAGGACTGATTTTCCTTACCTGCCAATTCCAGAATTCTATCGTATTCTTCCGGAGTAAGATCTTTGAAGAAATAATTGACAGGATTGATAAACCTGCCATCTTTCATGACTTCATAATGAACATGCGGTGCAGTGGAAGAACCTGTATTGCCCACAGTACCTATTTGGTCACCACGTTTGATTTTTTGTCCTCTTCTCACTTTAAAATCATTCATATGGGCATATCGGGTGACGAACCCAAAGCCATGGTCAATTTCAACATGCTTGCCGTAGCCACCAAAAACTGTTTTTACAGCAATCACAACGCCA
The DNA here is from genome assembly GCA_964559905.1 of uncultured Aquiflexum sp. GTDB lineage: Bacteria > Bacteroidota > Bacteroidia > Cytophagales > Cyclobacteriaceae > Aquiflexum. The sequence goes on along the minus strand of CAZLJT010000120.1, from coordinate 5,590 downwards.
TCTCCTGTAGCATAGATTGGAGTTCCTTTTGGCGCAGCAAAATCTACCCCCTGATGCATTTTCCTTACTTTGAGGATTGGATGTACCCGCATCCCAAATCCTGATGCCAATAAATTCAGTTCCTCATTGGTTACAGGCTGAATAGCGGGAATGGAGGCCCAGTATTGTTCCTTTTGGAGTGCGAGATCGGTGACTTCATCATAGCTGACGGATTGTACGTAAAGTTGTCTCTTCAGGGCATCAACCTTTTGGGAAAGGGAGACAATCAAATCTTCCTGTTTCAGACCTTTCTCTTTGATTTCCTTATACCTGTCTGTTCCACCGATACCTGCTTTTCGGATTTCAGTGGGTACTGGTTCGGTTTCGAAAATGATCCGGTAAAGGTTGTCATCCCGCTGTTGAAGGTCGGACAACATCTGATTCATTTTAGTAACTTCCTCTTCCAGAAGTTGATAATACAAAGTGAGTTCCTGATTTTCCTTTTTGAGCAACAGTTCCTTGGGACTGTCAAAGTACAAATTGAATACGATTAGGATACCGATAGCCATAACCAAGGCCATTGAGACAAACCCAAGACTATTGAGTAAAATGTCCCATTTACTTCGTTTGTATCTTTCGTATTTACAGGTTTTTGCGTCGTAGTAATATTTTATTCTACTCATTACGATTTGCGAGCTAATTCTTATAATTTTGTGCCCCTAAGGTGATTGGGTGATTACGCAAAGGGCACCACAAAGTTACGAAAATAATTAAGATAATACGAACATAGTCAAAAGCTTAGATGAAAGCCAAGGAAATCAGAAATTTATTTATAGAATTTTTTCAGTCAAAAAACCATCAATTTGTCCCTTCTTCCCCCATAGTAGTCAAGAATGATCCTACCTTGATGTTTACCAATGCAGGGATGAATCAGTTCAAAGATTTCTTTTTAGGGAATGAAATCCCTAAATCAACCCGGGTGGCAAACAGTCAGAAATGCCTGAGGGTTTCGGGTAAGCACAATGACTTGGAGGAAGTAGGCGTGGATACTTATCACCACACCATGTTCGAAATGCTGGGGAATTGGTCATTTGGTGATTACTTCAAAAAGGAAGCCATTGAATGGGCTTGGGAATTACTTACGGAGGTATATAAACTTCCCAAGGAAAGACTTTATGTTTCTGTTTTTGGCGGGGATAAAGGAGATAGCCTGGAAAAGGATACGGAAGCTTTTCAATTATGGAAAAACATAGTTCCGGAGGATAGGATATTGTTTGGAAGTAAAAAGGACAATTTTTGGGAAATGGGTGACACCGGACCCTGTGGTCCTTGTTCGGAAATCCATATAGACCTGAGAACCGAGCAGGAAATAAAAGAAACCAATGGCTATGATTTGGTCAACAACGACCATCCGCAGGTTATTGAAATATGGAATCTGGTATTCATTCAGTTCAACCGTGTTGCTGATGGAAGCCTCAAAGAATTGCCGGCCAAACACGTGGATACCGGAATGGGTTTTGAACGTCTGGTAAGAGCCATTCAGAAAAAATCCTCCAATTATGACACGGATGTTTTTATGCCTTTTATCGAATTGATTGAAGCCAAATCAGGGAAGCAATATGGGAAGGATGAAAAGACAGATATTGCCATGCGGGTCATTGTGGACCATATCCGTGCCATTGCGTTTACCATCGCTGATGGACAGCTTCCTTCCAATAACAAGGCAGGTTATGTTATCAGGAGAATTTTGAGAAGGGCTGTGAGATATGGTTATACTTTTCTCGGTTTTCAAAAGCCTTTTCTTCACGAATTGTTGCCTCTTTTAGCTGAAAGTTTCGGAGATATTTTCCCTGAATTAGCAGCACAACAGGATTTTATATCCAAGGTGGTCATGGAGGAGGAAGCTTCATTCCTAAGAACTTTGGATAATGGCCTTAAAAAGCTGGATCAGATAAAAGAGGAACTTTCTCAAACTGCTTCTAAAATCATAGAAGGCAAAGTAGCCTTTGAATTGTACGATACCTATGGTTTTCCTTTGGATCTCACCTCACTGATTGCCAGGGAAAACGGATTGTCAGTGGACGAAAAAGGCTTTGCAGTCGAAATGGAAAAGCAAAAAACCCGTTCCCGGGCAGCGGCCGAACAGGAAACAGGGGATTGGGTGATGGTCAATAAAGACGAAGGGGTTGAGTTTGTTGGTTATGATTTCCTCGAATCAAACAGCAAAATCATTAAATACAGGAAAGTTACTGACAAAAAAGGAGATAGATTTCAAGTGGTTTTGGACCGCACACCTTTTTATGCAGAAAGTGGTGGTCAGGTTGGTGATCAGGGTTTTCTGATCAGTGAAGATGAAAAAATAAAGGTGTTGGATACCAAAAAAGAAAATGATCTCATAGTTCATTTTGTGGATAGGCTACCAACCGATCCTTCAGGGACATTTATCTCAAAAGTGGATGTGACAAAAAGGAAGCTGACAGTTAACAACCATTCTGCTACCCATTTGCTACATGCTGCCTTGAAGGAGGTTTTGGGAAATCATGTACAGCAGAAAGGATCTCTTGTAAATGAAGATTTATTAAGGTTTGATTTTTCGCATTTTGCAAAAATGACCGATGAGGAAATTTTGAAAGTGGAAAATATTGTCAATGCCAAAATCCGGGAGAATATTCCATTAGGGGAGCAACGCAATGTACCGATTGAGGAAGCTAAAAAACAGGGGGCAACAGCCCTGTTCGGGGAGAAGTATGGGGAATTTGTCAGGGTGATTACCTTTGACAAAGACTTTTCTGTGGAACTTTGTGGCGGTGTTCACGTACCTTCCACAGGCGTTATCGGTTTGTTCAAAATTGTCTCGGAATCTTCAATTGCTGCCGGAGTAAGGCGGATTGAAGCAGTAACTGCAGAGGCTGCGGATTCATTGGTCAACGGTCAATTGACATTGCTGAATGAAATACAGGAATTGTTAAAAAACCCAAAAAATCTCAAAAAATCCATCGAATCCCTGATTCTTGAACGTAATGAACTCAAAAAAGAAATAGAATCCCTACACCTGCAACAGGCTTCGGAGGTCAAAAAAAATCTTTTAAAGAATATTGAAAAAGTAAATGGGGTAAATTACTTGTTTTCGGAGGTCAAAATCCCGAATGCTGATGCCCTGAAAAAGATTTCATTTGAGATCAAAAACGAAATTGAAAATCTTGTAGCTGTGTTGGCTGCGGATATTGATGGAAAACCACAGATAGCAGTGATCATCGATGAGACTTTGGTCAAATCAAAAGGACTGAATGCAGGGAATGCTGTCCGGGAACTTGCGAAAGAAATCCAAGGTGGAGGAGGAGGTCAGCCTTTCTTTGCAACTGCGGGCGGAAAAGACCTTTCCGGTTTGACAAAAGTTTTGGAAAAAGCCAGGTTGATGTTTGCAGGCCTTTGATTGAAATGAGTATTTTATATTTGGTTTTGGATGAATTTGGACCCAATTTTGGATTCATTATAATTTGATTTTGATTTAATATGCTTTCAGCAGAGACTAAAAATAAGTACGAGTTGGTAATTGGTTTGGAAGTTCATGCCCAGTTATTGACAAAAAGTAAAATGTATACTTCGGATTCCACAGAGTTTGGAAATCTTCCCAATACCCATATTTCAGTGATTACCTTGGGCCATCCGGGAACGCTTCCCAAAGTAAATAGGAAGGCGGTTGAATTTGCCATCAAGATGGGATTGGCCTGTAATAGCGAAATTACCAGAAACAATATTTTTGCAAGGAAGAACTATTTTTATCCGGATCTACCAAAAGGCTATCAGATTACACAGGATAAAAACCCCATATGTGTTGGCGGAGAAGTGCCCATTACATTGCCTGACGGAAGCAAGCGTTCAATTGCCCTGACCCGAATCCACATGGAGGAAGATGCAGGTAAATCTATACATCTCGTGGGCGAGGTAGATACTTTGGTTGATTTCAATAGGGCAGGGGTTCCACTTATTGAAATTGTTTCCGAACCGGATATGCGTTCTTCAGAAGAGGCCTATGCCTATCTGGCCGAGATTAAGAAATTGGTCAGGTACCTTGATATTTGTGATGGAAACATGGAAGAAGGCTCGCTGCGATGTGATGCCAATGTTTCAGTTATGCTCAAAGGGTCCAAGGAATATGGAAAAAAGGTAGAGGTCAAAAACATGAACTCTTTCAGAAATGTAAGCCGCGCCATAGAACATGAATTTGAACGTCAGGTAATAATGGCTGAAGCTGGAAAGGAAATAATTTCTGAAACCAGAACTTTTGATGCTGCTACCGGTACTACTGCCAGTATGCGATCCAAGGAGGACCTGAATGATTACAGGTATTTCCCAGAGCCGGATTTGAGCCCTGTGATTGTCTCCGAGGAATGGCTTGAAAGCATCAGGTCTTCCATGCCACCTTTGCCCAGAGAACTCTTCCATAAATTCGTCCATGAATATGGATTGCCGGATTATGATGCAGGTGTTTTGACTGACAGTAAAGAGATAGCCCTGTATTTTGAAGAACTTTGTTCCCATGTTCAAAATTTCAAAGCAGCTTCCAATTGGATGATGGGTCCTGTCAAATCTTATTTAAATGAATTGACCTTGCATATTGAGGATTTTCCTGTAAGTGCAACGAGCCTTGCTGAATTGATAGCAATCATAGATGAAGGGAAAGTGAGTTTTACGGTCGCTTCTCAAAAAATTTATCCGGAAATGCTCAAGGATAATTCCAAGACTCCCTTACAAATCGCCCAGGAACTGAATCTGATCCAACAAAGTGATGAAGGGTCTTTGAAACCGATAGTTGAAAGTGTTCTTTCTGAAAACAAAGCAAAAGTAGAAGAATACAGATCGGGCAAAAAAGGATTGATGGGAATGTTTATGGGCCAAGTGATGAAAAAATCCCAAGGCAAGGCAGATCCTAAAGTAGCGACCAAAATATTAACTGAATTACTAGAAAACTGATATAATGAAGTATTTATTAAACTTATATGGAATTTTCCTATTTCTGATATTCTTTTCTTGTTCAAAGGAAGAAAAAAGGGTTTTTGACGGAAATGTAACCATTTCGGGAACTTTACTCAATCATCCTGAGGGGGAAATAGAGTTATCCCAATTTGTGGGTGAGACTTTGGAAAGTATCGGAATGATTGATCTGAAAAACTCGGGTAAATTCGAATATGAATTAAATCTGGAAGGCCCGGGATTTTATGAGTTGAAATTAATGGACGAGAAAATAGTGAAATTAGCACTGTATGATGAGAATGTTCAGGTCTATTATGATTTCAATGATGAGAACAGTCTCAAAGTAGAAGGATCTGAGGATTCTCAAAACCTTCAGAAGATTGAGTCATTGATGGCAACTTACCAGGAATCCATCAACGGACTGAATGATGCGTACTTTGAAGCCATGAGCAAAAGAGATCAGGAAGCTATTAAAACCATTCAGAATCAGGCAATGGAAATGGAAGCAGCTCATGGAAAACTGATAAAAGAAACCCTGGAAGGAATGAAAGGGAGTTTTGCCAGTTTAGCGGCGATTTCAATGATGGATTTGAAGAATGAATTTTTGTTTGTAGATCAAATGGTTTCTGAACTCAAT
>CAZLJT010000119.1:6786-10833 GCA_964559905.1 uncultured Aquiflexum sp. | reverse complement strand
TTGTCAGCTAATCCAAACTCCAAAATAGCACCGGACAATACATATTGGATGTCACATAGCGCATCTGCAATTTCCACGATATCTCCGTTTTGGATTCCCTCTTCCAGTTCTTTGAGTTCCTCCGAAATCAAAGAAACCCGCAATTGGCATCTCTTTGCATCGGGGATTTGAGGTTCGGGAAGGATGGGATGTTTGAAAGTCTGATGGAAAGCAGCGACTGAAGTTAGGCTTTTTGGATCTTGCATAGAGGTATCTATAGAAGTGGTGTTTTAAAAACTTATTTAATTATTTACCCCGATGGGGGGAGTAAACGCTTTTTCAAATAAAACAAAAATGGCCGGAAAATCCGGCCACTTAATAATTATTTTAAGCAGTTTATTATACCAAAGTATCATATCGTCTGCCCACTTCATCCCAATTGACAACACTCCAAAAGGCAGTTACATAATCAGGTCTTCTATTCTGATAATTGAGGTAATAGGCATGTTCCCACACATCAATTCCCATTAGAGGAATTCCTTGAAACTCGGATATATCCATCAGGGGATTGTCCTGATTTGGGGTAGATCCTACTTTCAATAAATTGTCTTTATCCAATACCAACCAAGCCCAACCCGATCCGAATCTGGTTTTGGCAGCTGTTTCAAACTGCTCTCTAAAAACTTCAAAACTTCCAAATGCTCCTGTGATGGCTTCTGCCAAATCTCCACTTGGCATTCCCTGTCCCGAAGGAGTCATAATTTTCCAAAACAGTTCATGGTTATAATGACCGCCACCATTATTACGCATTTTGGTGGAATATTTGGATATGTTCATCATCACCTCCTCAAGGGGTCTACTTACATCCACATTTTCTTCCGAAGCTGCTTCTCCAAGGTTTTTGGCATAGGCAGCAGCATGTTTGGTGTAATGGATTTCCATGGTCATGGCATCGATATGAGGCTCCAAAGCCATATAATCATAGCCCAAGGGGGTTTGTTCGAAACCTGTACTCAGTAAGGAGGAAGCTTCTTCGCCCTCACCACCGCCTCCGCAAGCGGCTAAAAAAGCGGATCCGATCATACTGCTTCCTATGCCCAAAGCAATGGTTGCCTTAGAACTATGGCTTAGAAATGTCCTTCTGGAAACATTAAAATTTGTCTTTTTCATAGATTGATTTTTCTTTTAGAATTGGTTTTTCATTCTCAAGAACTTCCAAGTTAACCAATTCGACTTGATTTTGAAACCATAAATCAGACAATAAGTCTGAATTTGTGACAAGTTGGTTATGTTTGTAGAACCATAAACACTTGGTTTGGTTTTTGAAAAATAGACAATATCCCGAAAGGGTGTCAAAATAGACATGGAAATTTCCTTTTATAAATATCAGGGTACTGGAAATGATTTTGTTATGATTGATGACAGGTCAAAGCTATTTCCAGCAAACGACCTCTTTCTCATCCATAAACTCTGTGACAGGAAATTTGGGATAGGTTCGGATGGACTTATCTTAATTCGAAATAAAGAGGGATTCGACTTTGAAATGGTTTATTTCAATGCAGATGGTTCCCAGAGTATGTGTGGGAATGGGGCAAGGTGCGCAGTTGCTTTCTCCAGATTTCTTGGAATTATTGGAGAGCAAACCACCTTCTATGCTATAGATGGCGTTCATAAAGCATCGTTTTTGGGAAATGAAGTGGAGTTGGGTATGAGCCCTGTTTTAGGTTTGGAAAGTGCAGGTCAGGATTTCTTTGTAAATACAGGTTCACCCCATCATGTTAGGTTTGTAGAAAATGTCACAGCATATCCAGTAGTTGAAAAAGGTGCCGAAATCCGCTACAGCGAGAAGTATGCACCAAAAGGTACAAATGTAAATTTTGTCACGCCTTTGGGCAAGGACCATATTCAAGTCAGAACATACGAGAGAGGAGTTGAAGACGAAACACTTTCCTGTGGAACAGGTGTTACAGCTTGTGCCTTGGTGTACGGTTATCAAAATGGGATTGATGAAATTAAAATAAAAACCCTAGGCGGTGATTTAAAGGTGAGATTTTCAAAAAAGGATGATGGGAGTTTTCAACATATTCAACTCATTGGTCCCGCCGTACAGGTATTTGAAGGAAGAATTGAGATTTGAGACGTAAGACACAAGACATAAGACATAAGATTTGATTAATGGCCCCAAATAGCTATTAAGTTTTAAAATGAGTCCCAAAGGCTAATTAGATGGGAAATAACGGAGTCTTGGTTCTTGCATCTTGCTTCTTTTATCTCATTTCTAACGTCTCATGTCTCATGTCTTTAGATTCAAATGTCACGTCTCATGAAGAATATTAACAAAAAGGCCGTAATTTTAAGGCCCAATATTATACTGAATCAATTATGTTAGAATTATTAGCCAAAGGACTGGCAAAAGTTTTTGGAACGAAGTCAGATAGAGATATAAAAGAATTGGCTCCAAAAGTTCCTCTCATCAATGAAGCTTATAACAAACTTAGAAATCTGAGTGATGAGGAATTAAGGGCAAAAACTGAAGAAATTAAAAATATCATCAATGCAGACCTTAAGTCTTTCGATGATACAATAGCATTATTGAGAGAAAAAATCAATGCCTTGGCATCAGATAAAGTGCATGAGAAAGACGCCCTCTTCAATGAAATTGACAAGACCGAAAAATCAAGGGATGAGGCACTGGAACTTGTATTGGATAAGGTTTTGTATCAAGCTTTTGCCATAGTAAAAGAAACCGCAAGAAGGTTTAAGGAAAATGGGAAATTGGTTGTAAAAGCAACTTTGAGAGATAAGGAACTTGCAGCAAAAAAATCAAATGTTGAGATCTCAGGAGAAGAGGCCATTTGGCATAACAAATGGATGGCCGCTGGGACTGAAGTAGTCTGGGATATGATACATTATGATGTACAACTCATCGGAGGTATGGTATTGCATAAGGGAAAAATTGCTGAAATGGCTACCGGTGAAGGTAAAACCTTGGTCTCCACCCTGCCAGCATACCTCAATGCATTGGCTGGTAGAGGCGTGCACTTGGTAACAGTCAACGACTATCTGGCCAAAAGAGACTCTGAATGGAATGCCCCGCTTTTCGAATTTCATGGCTTGACAGTCGATTGTATAGACAAATATCCGCCAAATTCAGACCAAAGACGTAAAGCTTATGCTGCAGATATTGTCTATGGAACCAATAATGAATTCGGTTTTGACTACCTGAGAGACAATATGGCCCGTGATGCCAATGACCTGGTTCAAGGTAAGCATCACTTTGCTATGATAGATGAAGTTGACTCCGTCTTAATTGATGACGCCAGAACTCCATTGATCATCTCCGGTCCAATTCCTAGAGGAGATGAGCATGAATTTATGGACATGAAGCCAAGGGTATCGACTTTGGTGGATGAGCAACGTAAACTGGTCCAGGGATTTCTGACTTCTGCCAAAAAACTGATTTCAGAAGGTAATGAAAAAGAAGGGGGTTTGGCACTTTTCAGAGCTTACAGAGGTATGCCCAAATATAAGCCATTGATCAAGTACCTTTCTGAACCGGGAATCAGGGTAATCCTTCAAAAGACTGAAAACTATTACCTTCAGGACAATAAAAGGATGATGCCTGAAGCAGACGAACCCTTGCTTTTTACCATTGAAGAAAAGACAAATGGGATTGAACTAACTGATAATGGTATTGAAGTCATTACCCAGAAAAATGAAAACCCTACCTTCTTTATCTTACCTGATATCGGGGTAGAAATAGCTGAAATGGAAAAAAATCCGGATTTGGATGATAGGGAAAAACTGATCAGAAAAGAGGAAATCATCAAAGACTACGGCATCAAGGCTCAAAGAATTCATACGGTCAACCAATTGTTGAAGGCCTATTGTATGTTTGAGAAGGATACAGAATATATCCTTGTAGATGGAAAAGTAAAAATCGTAGACGAACAGACAGGCCGGGTCATGGAAGGCAGAAGATATTCTGACGGGCTGCATCAGGCTATTGAGGCAAAGGAAAATGTAAAAGTGGAGGATGCTACACAGACCTATGCCACCATCACGCTA
>CAZLJT010000119.1:0-6776 GCA_964559905.1 uncultured Aquiflexum sp. | reverse complement strand
AGATCGTCATCGTCGACGAATTCACTGGCCGCATGATGCCCGGCCGCCGCTACTCCGAAGGCCTGCATCAGGCGCTCGAGGCGAAAGAGCGCGTCGAAGTGAAGCGCGAGAGTGTGACGCTGGCCACGATCACGCTACAGAATTACTTCAGAATGTACCATAAACTTGCCGGTATGACCGGTACAGCTGAGACCGAAGCGGGTGAATTCTGGACGATTTACAAATTGGATGTAGTGGTCATTCCTACCAACAGGCCAATTGTAAGGGATGATAGAGAAGATAAAGTTTATAAAACAGTCAGAGAGAAATTCAATGCCGTTGCGGATGAAATTGTCGAATTGACGACTGCGGGAAGACCTGTTTTAGTGGGTACAACATCAGTAGAAATTTCTGAAGTTCTGAGCAGAATGCTTACCATCAGAAAAATCCAGCATCAGGTATTGAATGCCAAGCAACACGCAAGAGAAGCGGATGTAGTAGCTGAAGCAGGAAAGCCCGGAACTGTAACTATCGCCACCAACATGGCGGGTAGAGGTACTGATATCAAATTGACACCTGAATCAAGAGCGGCAGGAGGTTTAGCGATTGTCGGTACTGAAAGGCACGAATCCAGAAGGGTCGATAGACAGTTGAGAGGTAGGTCCGGGCGACAGGGAGATGTGGGTTCATCCCAATTCTTTGTATCGTTGGAAGATAACCTGATGAGGATGTTCGGCTCAGATCGAATTGCCAAATTGATGGACAGAATGGGTCTGGAAGAAGGTGAAGTAATTCAACATTCCATGATTACCAAATCCATAGAAAGAGCGCAACGAAAAGTAGAAGAAAACAACTTTGGGGTAAGGAAACGTCTTTTGGAATATGATGACGTTATGAACTCCCAAAGAGAGGTGGTATATAAAAGACGAAGGAATGCTTTGATGGGTGAACGTCTAGAATTGGACATTCTGAACGTGATGTATGATGTGGCTGAGGATATTATTCAAATGGGCAAATCAACCGAAGATGTTGAAAATCTCAGAATGAACATTTTCAGTTCATTGGGCATCGACCATCCTTTCACTATTGAGGATCTAAAATCCAAAGACCCGAATGTTTTGACCAGAGAATTGTTCGATGCGGCATATAAAAATTATGTTTCCAAGAATGAAAGAATTCTGGTAAAAGCCCTTCCAATCCTCAAGGATGTCTATACCCAAAGAGGCGCTACTGTAAAAGAAATCATGGTTCCCATCACAGATGGAGTCAAGCAAATTGGCGTAGTCATCAACCTGGAATCTGCTGTCAAACATGAGGGAAGTGATCTGATCCGTGCCATTGAAAAAAATGTTACTTTGGCTATTATTGATCAAAACTGGAAAGAGCATCTGCGTGATATGGATGACCTGAAGCAGTCTGTGCAAAATGCCGTTTATGAACAAAAAGATCCGCTTTTGATTTATAAATTTGAAGCTTTTGAAATGTTCAAAAGATTTGTGGGAAGATTGAATGAGGATACTATTTCTTTCATCTCCAAGGCAGAACTTCCTACACAGGATCCAAGCCAGGTCAAAGCCGCCCAATCACAAAGAAGAGATGATACCAATGTAAAAGCCTCCAAGGAAGAAGTTGGCAGTAGTCTCAATGCAGGATCAAGGAGACAAGCAGCTGCCGCTGTTGCCAACAGGACTGAAGCTCCACAAGTGGTAGCACCGAGAAAATCAGAAAAAGTATATGGTCGAAATGATAAGGTGACCGTGCAATACGCTGATGGAAAGGTGATGAAAGAAGTCAAATACAAAAGTGTGGAACAAGATGTGGCAGCTGGAAAATGTGTGGTAATTGAACATTAACAAAACATTCATGAAAAGGTCATCTTTAGGATTAATACTTCTGGTAATTTTGATGAATTCCTGTGCGTTGTTTCAAACAGGACCTACTAAGTCTGATTTGTACGAAGGCTATGAGGAAGATTTGAGTGAATCCAGAATTACTTTTCCAACTCTGGAAGAACAGGCAGCTAAAAACACAAAACCTGAACTGGTCAGCACAGTGGATATGGCCGTTGATGAGGATTTGGAAATTGCACTTAACAGGTTTACAGAATCAAATAGAGGAGAACTGTATTGGAGTGGATTTACTGTATTGGTTTACAGCGGAGTAGATAGGGACATGGCATTCAAGACAAGAAACGATCTTTTTACGCTATTCCCCGATATAAATTCGGAAATGCAATACCAGCAACCACGATATTTGATTAAAGTTGGAAAATTCATCAATAGAATTGAGGCTCAGGCAGATTATCATAAACTTAAAAGTGAATTTCCAACCGCCCGCATAATACAGGACAGATTTCAGAGAGAAGAATATGTCAATCCAGATACAATAGAGAATAGTGAAAGACAAGATAAAGTCACTGGCAACTGACTATAAGGCCGAAATCATCTCAAACAGGAGACATTTACATGCTCATCCAGAACTCTCTTTCAATGAGTTCAAAACAGTAGCTTTTGTTGAGGAGAAGCTGAGAAGTTTTGGAATAACTAAGCTGGAAAGAAAGGCTGAAACGGGTATTGTCGCATTGATTGAGGGAAGAAATCCATCTCTGAAGACCATTGCGCTTAGAGGAGACATGGATGCCCTTCCCATTATTGAAGAAAACGAAGTCCCTTATAAGTCTACCAATCCCGGAGTCATGCATGCCTGTGGTCATGATGTACATACCGCCTCCTTGCTTGGTGCAGCTAAAATTCTAAATGAAATCAAAGAAACTTTTGAAGGCACTGTTAAACTTATTTTTCAACCCGGTGAAGAATTGATCCCGGGTGGAGCTTCTTTGATGATCAAAGACAAAGCCTTGGAAAACCCCAGACCTTCCGGGATTATTGGTCAGCATGTAATGCCCTTGATTCCTGTTGGGAAAGTAGGATTTAGAAAAGGGATGTATATGGCAAGTGCCGATGAACTCTATATTACTGTAAAAGGAAAAGGAGGACACGGGGCAATGCCCGAGACTTTGGTCGATCCTGTATTGATTGCTTCTCATATGATTGTTGCTTTACAGCAGGTGGTAAGTAGAAATGCTTCACCCAAAATCCCATCTGTTCTTTCCTTTGGAAGAGTGGAGGCCCTGGGTGCTACTAACATCATTCCCAATGAAGTAAAGATACAAGGAACCTTCAGAACACTTAATGAAGAATGGCGGGCCAAAGCACATAGACATATGGTCAGCATTGCTCAGGGCATTGTGGAAGGAATGGGCGGGGAACTGGATTTTGAAGTGAGGAAAGGATATCCTTTTCTCAAGAATGCTGAAGAATTGACATCCAGGGCTCAGCTTGCAGCGATAGATTATCTGGGGGAAGAAAATGTAGAGGATTTGGATATCTGGATGGCTGCCGAAGATTTCTCCTATTATACACAAAAAATTGACGGTTGCTTCTACCGCTTGGGAACACGCAATGAAGCCAAAGGTATTATCTCAGGAGTACACACTCCCACTTTCGATATAGATGAGGATGCCCTAGAGATTGGAGCTGGTTTGATGGCTTTTATTGCTGTTAATGAATTGGAATATAAAGTATAGAAATACAGTAGAGATACGTTCTGTCTGTCGGCAGACAGGTTCACGAAATAAATAGAAATAGTGAATCGCATTGTTACTTTGCAAGCATAAAAACCAGTTTCTTGACTCTTGGTTCTTACGTCTCTAGAAGTCTACACCCGTCGACATGACAAAGAAAAGTCTTTCTTGGTAGGAAACATCTTTGTTTATCAAATCACCAATATTTCAAATTATTTCTATAGTATTTCTACTTTATTTCCATCTTATATTTATCATATTTCATCTTTATATCTACAATATTTCTACCATATTTCAAATCAAAAAATGAAAGCAACCAAGAATCTAATATTGGCAGTAATTTTAACATTAAGCATCAATAACCAATCTTTTGCCTGGGGGGCCATTGGCCATTATGTGATCGGGAAATTAGCCGAATGGCAGATGAAACCGCAGACAGTCCAGAAGGTAGAGGCCATATTACAAAACGAGTCAATTTCCGGTGTAGGTGTTTGGATGGATAATATAAGATCCGATAAAAAGTATGAATATACCTATACCTGGCATTGGGTAACAACTGCTGATGGAGAATATGACCCAAGCATTCAAGAAGAGACTGGGGATGCGTACGCAGCTTTTCTCAAAATTAAGGAAAACCTCAAAAAAGGAGGCCTGAGCCCTGAGGAAGAAAGGGACCAATTGAGGCTGCTGATTCATATTGTAGGAGACCTTCATCAACCTTTTCACGTTGGCAAACCCGGAGACAGGGGCGGAAATGATGTTAAGGTCAGCTTTTTCAACAAAGAAACAAATATCCATGCAGTATGGGATACTGATTTGATCGAAGGGAAGAAAATGAGTTATACTGAAATTGCCACTGAGTTACAAAAACGTATCAATCCGGAATTGATTTATAAGTATACCTCTAAAACCCCTGCCAACTGGCTTAGAGAAGCTGCTGCTATCAGGCCTGCGATGTATGACATACCCGAAAATGGAAGGATAGGATATGAGTATATCTACAAGCACTACCATCATGTTGAAGAAAGGCTGACTGCCGGAGGAATAAGGCTAGCACAGGTTCTTGAGGAAATTTATGGATAAATTACAACCCAATTTATTATTTGAACCGGCCTTTCAGTGAGCCGGTTTTTTTATGTCTTTTTTGACAATTTTTAGTTTTTCTTCCCGCTTTGACTGAGGAAAACCTATTGGAATGGCCAAAATCAAACATAAAAAAATTAAAAAAAGAACCTGAGCATTGAAGGTGACAATTTTTATCTAAGCGGAAATTTGACCCTAAAGGCAAGGGATGATTTTTGGGGTATGCGTAAGAGGGAGATTTTGGGTAAATGACTCAACCAATTTGATAGCGATCATGATTTAATATTTAATTTGCATAGCGCATTGAAAAATAAACATAATCTATGACTTGGACCAATTACCACAATCACTGTAAATATTGTGACGGCGTGGAAGACATCGAAGACCACGTTCAGCATGCTATTAATGAAGGTGTCGTCAGCATGGGTTTTTCTTCACATAGCCCTGTTGCATTTGAAAACAAATGGTCCATGCAAGCGAAGGATATTCCTGCTTATTTAAATGAAATTCAGGAAGCTAAGCAAAAATACTTTGGACAAATAGAAATTTACAAAAGCCTCGAGATTGATTTTTTTTCTGACCAATCTGGAATCATCAAAAAGTGGACAAATGAACTTAATTTGGATTATTCGATAGGATCCGTTCACTTTGTGGATACTTTTGAAGATGGGATGCCATGGGAAATTGATGGGCCTTTGATGACTTTTGAAAAAGGACTGGAAGAAATTTTTGGAAATGATATCCGGAGGGTGTTGGAAAAGTATTTTGAATACACCATCCAAATGCTCGAAAAAGATTGCCCAACCATTCTGGGACATATAGATAAGATAAAAATGCAGAACCATCACCGGTTTTTTTTCGATGAGAATGAAAAATGGTATCAGGAGCTTTTGAAACAGACCTTGGAAGTTGCCGCAAAATCCGGAGTGATAGCCGAAGTGAATACTAGGGGATTGTATAAAAAACGAACATCAGAGACCTATCCAGGTGAAGTGGGACTAAGATTGTTAAAGGAATTAGGCATTCCGATTTGCCTCAATTCCGATGCACATCACCCAAAAGAAATCATAGGGGAATATGAAAATACTTCTAGACTCTTAAAATACCTTGGATTTAAAGAGCTGATGGTCTTGAAAAATAACTCATGGCGGGCTATGCCTTTTGATGAAAATAGAATTCATTGGTAATTTTAAAAATCCTTTAAATGGAAGAATGGATTAAGACCCAGTTTGACTTTCATTCCCTAGAAATCAAACGGTTGAATGGTTATGATAATGCCAACTATTTGTTGGATACTGAAAAAGGGAAATTTATTCTAAAAACCTATCCTCATTCTTTGGACACATTTGATCTGGTCCAAGCTGAAACTGACATTTTATTAGCACTGCAGCATAAATTTATAGGCAGAATTTCTACCCCAATCCCATTTCTAACTGGTAAATATGTTGATGTTTTTGAAATTAATGGAAAACCCCAAATTATAAGGCTCTTGTCTTTTATGGGAGGCAGTTTTTTTGGAAATACAAAAACAGAAAAAGAAAATTATTACTCTTTAGGTAATTTTTTGGGAGAATTGGATAAAGAACTTTCACCATTAAAAAACTATGTCATCCAATCCAGAAAATGGGAATGGCATATCCAATACCCAGAATTTGTTAGGGAATATTTGAACGATATTCCCTCCGCAAAGGACAGAAGCCTTGTTCAATATTTCCTCCAACAATTCGAAGGAAATGTCAGACCTATTCTGCCAAGCCTGCGCAAATCCATCATTTACAACGATGCCAATGAATGGAATATCCTCCTCAAAGAAAATCAGGATTTGGCTTTGATTGATTTCGGCGATCTTGCCTATGCGCCTTTAATTCAGGAGTTGGCAGTTGCCATAACTTATGCCGCTTACGATAAAGATAATTATTTGGAATGGGGTGTGGAGGTATTAAAGGGTTACCAATCCGTAATTCCTCTTGAAGAAAAAGA
Source organism: uncultured Aquiflexum sp. (assembly GCA_964559905.1). Classification (GTDB taxonomy): domain Bacteria; phylum Bacteroidota; class Bacteroidia; order Cytophagales; family Cyclobacteriaceae; genus Aquiflexum. The sequence continues at coordinate 151 of CAZLJT010000119.1, read as the reverse complement.
ATTGGAAGCACTGTATTACCTGATTGCGGCAAGGTTATGTGCAAGTGTGTGTAATTCGGCCCATGCCAGAAAAACTGATCCTGAAAACTCCTATGCCTCTGTCAGTGAAGAAAATGCCTGGAAAATGCTTTATGGATGGCTGAAAATCAAT
>CAZLJT010000118.1:0-11056 GCA_964559905.1 uncultured Aquiflexum sp. | reverse complement strand
TTATTGAGGGCTTCAAAATCCGTAATTTCAAGATATTCGTTTTTTTCACCAAAAAGCAAATCATTATCATTGATGATAACCTCTATATCACCTGTATCAGGAGAAAGATGGGCCAATCTTATTTGTGCTTTCTGAGAATCAGGTTCCTCCCAGATGTCTTCGACCTTTACTGCATCTAATTCCGCCGCTTTGTTGACCAAAAACAGGGAATAGACTTTATCCTCTTCCAAGGTAAATTCAGTTTCCAATAAAGTGTTGGCGGCATTATATGAATTGAAACGTAACTTTCGGTCACCGACAAAGAAAGCACTATAAGGGAAATTAGCACTGTAGGCCAATGGATTGTTGTTGATCCTTGAAGCTTCTGTATAGATGTCCAAAGCTGGAGCATCGGGTGAAGCATGGTAAATGGAAAGGAATGCTGATGGAGGAATGGGCTGTCCTTCAAAATTATCAAGGCAAGATGTTATCCATAAAACTGATGAAAGAGTAAACGCTAATCTCAGTGCTTTCCCCCAATTCCTGTTATTTTTTCTGGTATTCATAAATAGTTTGGTTTAGTTTATAAGTTTTAGACGCAACAGCCATCACAAACGCTACAAGCATTCAAAAAAAAACCGGAAAATTTTCCGGGAATAGGATTTTAAATATTGTCGGGTTCAGGATGTTGCCAGGGGCTACGATATGGCCTTTGAAGTTTTTGAGTAGCCTCTGGATCATCTACTATAAGCATTTTTTCCGGATCATAGACTAAAGGTCGTCCCAATTCCATAGACATGTTTGCCAAAATACAGGAAGCAGAGGAAATATGTCCTTCCAGCACATCTGCAACAGGAAGTTCTCCGGAATCGATTGCATCAAGAAGATTCTGGAATTGACCCCGGGTGGCAGGGGCTGCATGAAGTTCTATTCGGGATTCGGTCAGGTCTTCAGGATATTTTTCTCTTTCATAAAGGACGTCAAATTCAATCTTATCACCTTTTGGATAAGGGAAATACTCTGCTTTCATGGTACTGCCTGCCAAAATACCATTTTCCCCGAAAATCTTGAAGGCCCATGGGTACTCTGGATCTACAGGGTTGCCCCAAGTCCTATGTTGCCATACTACGTTAAGTTCATCGAATTCGTAAATTGCAGTCTGCGTATCTGCAATGTTTGCTTTACTTTCTTTCTGTACATAAATCCCGCCAGTAGCTGTAATTTTTTTTGGCCAGCCCAAGCCAAGCATCCACCTCACTGTATCCAGCATATGGACGCACATATCTCCAGGAATTCCATTGCCATATTGCATAAAGGACCTCCATCGGCCATGGAGTATGCCATCATACTCCCGGTAAGGCGCAGGGCCTGTCCACATGTCATAATCAATATGACTTGGAACAGGTTCTGATGGCGGATTGGCGTTTAAACGCATATGATAATAGCAACATACTTCAGCATGAGAAACTTTTCCTATTATGCCACTGTCAATAATTTCTTTTTTAGCTTTTATCACATGAGGGGTACTTCGTCGCTGTACTCCGACCTGTACCATTTTTTTATATTTTCTGGCTGCTGCTACTACCGCTTCTCCCTCAATCACATCTACAGAAATGGGTTTTTGAAGGTATAAGTGTGATCCAGCCTTCATTGCAGCAATAGCCTGCAAGGCATGCCAATGATCAGGAGTTCCGATAATGGTAATGTCTGGCTTGTGGTTTTTAAGTAGCTCCCTATAATCTTTATAAAGATTGGGGACTTTCCCGGATTTTTGTCTTGTCGCCACAAGGTCTCCAGCTTCTTTTAACATCTTGCTGTCTACATCGCACAAAGCTACTACATCAACATTTGCAATTTGAATTAATCTGAAAAGATCACTTTTACCATACCATCCCGCTCCGATAAGGGCAACCTTCAGTGGTGTTTCATTATGGATAAAATCCATACTCATCATACCCATGCTGGCCAAGGCCAATGCGGCACTGCTACCTTTGAGGAACTGACGACGGTTAAAGTTTTGGGAGCTCATTGTTTTTGGGATTAATTGGTTTGCTTGAATTAATTCCTCAATTTACAAAAAGGTCAAACCTGTACAAATTTGATTTGATGGATGGCTTTAAACTATCGGAAATTCTATTTCAAATCTTTTCCCCAAGAGTCTCAGATCTTCAATTACTGGTTTGATCAATGGTATGCCGATAATTTTTCTTTCGGCTTCCAATTCTCTTTCAGGGTCACCGGGAATTAAGACTTTCTTCTGACCTTCAATAGGCTTAGCATTTCTGAACCTTCCTATCCAATTGTCCATATTGGATTTGAACTCATCTGCAGGCCTGAACGCATCAACGCTCATGGCGCCAAAAAAATGTCCGATTCCTTCACCAACAGGATTGGGGTCGGGTTCTAAAAATGCAACAAAAGGTGGAACCCAAGGGCCATAATTAGCGCCTGATAAAACTGCCGAAAAAATATCCACAATGGCACCTAAAGCATATCCTTTATGAGACCCATGCTCCCTATCTCCACCAAGTGGCAATAGGGCGCCACCCTTTTTGACTCCATTTGCATCTGTCGTCTGATTGCCGTCTTTGTCCTGAACCCATCCCATAGGAGCATTCATTTCTTTTCTTTGTAAAATCTCCAATTTGCCATTCGCCGCTGTCGTGGTAGCCATATCGGCAACAAATGGAGGTTCTGTCTTGGCAGGGATAGCCACTGAAATAGGGTTAGTTCCCAGCATTCGTTCTTTGGAAAAAGTCGGACTCACCAAAGGGCTTGCATTGGTAAGAGAAATACCAATCATATCATGGTTCAAAGCCATCATGGCATGATAACCTGCAATTCCATAGTGGTTGGAATTTTTCACAGAAACCCAACCGGTTCCGACTTTCTTGGCTTTTTCTATAGCAACCTGCATGGCAAATGGCGCCACCACTAAACCAAGTCCACTATCACCATCCACAACTGCGGTGCTTGGAGTTTCGTGTAATATTTGGATTTTTGGAGTAGCGTTGATGCGGCCTTTTTCCCAAAGCCTCACATACCCTGATAACCTGGCCACTCCATGAGAATCCACTCCTCGAAGGTCAGCTGACAACAATACATCTGCTGCCAAATCAGCGTCTTTTTCCGAACAGCCTATTTTAATTAGGATGCTTTTCGTGAATTCAAATAAATGAGAATATTGAAAAGTCATTTTAACGGGATTCTTTTATTAATTGATAGGTTTGATTTTTATTAGCTATTTACTGCTGCAGCCATGGAATGTTTTCCCATCAATTGGGCAATTGCGCCCTCTTTAAGTGCAAAAGTAGAACATATCAAATTATCTACCGGAACTAATTTTAGAATGAATTCTATCAAACAGGAAGCAACTACAATCATATCCACCCTCATGGGTATCATTCCCTTGATATTTAATCTTTCCTCTTTATTCAGAGTAAGTAATTTTTGTAATATCAATTCAAAACCATCTCTTGATAACTGAAATACTTGTTGGGTTTTGGGTTTGGATTGATCTAGGGAAGCATAGTGAATATCTGTGAGTGTATCAAAAGTCCCTGATGCACCAACAAGCCCTTTTGGCTGGTACAGGTTTATCGCTTCTTTGAGCTCGGTAAGTTTTTCCTGTAAATAAGCAGTGAGATTATCTACTTCTTCATTCAAAATAGGATCATGATAATGGAATAGATCCAACATTCTTTGACCACCTATTTCGAAACTTTGTCTCCAAAAAGCTTCATTGGAATTTCCGATAATAAATTCAACAGATCCTCCACCAATATCCATCATCAGATAAGTTTCTCCGTTCAATGAGCCACTGAATCGGATACCTTCATAGATCATCTGAGCTTCCTCTTTGCCATCAATGACATTGACATCGATCTGAAAAAGATCTTTAATCTGACTGACAAATTCACTTCCATTTTCAGCATTTCTTACCGCACTAGTGGCAAAAGCAAAAATATTCTGAATTCCTTCACCGTCGATCATACTTCTAAAATGCTTCAGGGTATGAAGCGCTCTTTTAATAGCATCGGGATGAATGATGTTTTGACTTATACCTCCCTGTCCAATTTTAACTGGAATTTTTTCTTTGTATATCGTCTCGTACCTATTATCATACAATTCAACCAATAACAAGTGAAATGTATTGGTTCCCATATCAATAATCGCTGCTTTAGTCGGGATCATACCGCCTCAATTTTGGTTGTGCGAATATAGAAAGTTTATCTTAAATCCATTGTTGCCTTGATCTTTTAAGTAAGAAAATGAATAAAAACGGGGTTGATCATTAATTATTTTCTCCCTTTATTGTCCCTGCTTATATTTGATAAAATCAAACAAAAACTTACATGACCAGGGAAAGCCACATAAAAGGTATTTATACACTTCCAAGCAATAAGGAAAAAGTAGAATTATTAAAAAAGAAAAATGAGGAAGCTCTGCTTGGCGGAGGTGGAAAAAGGATTGAAGCCCAGCATAATAAAGGAAAGCTTACCGCTAGAGAAAGACTCCACTTGCTGCTTGATGAAGGGACTTTTCAGGAAATAGACAAATTTGTCATGCATCGTGCCAAGGATTTTGGCTTGGACAAGGAACATTATTTGGGCGATGGTGTAGTGACAGGTTATGGAGAAATCAATGGACGGTTGGTTTATGTGTATTCTCAGGATTTCACTGTATTTGGAGGATCGCTTTCTGAGACTCATGCAGAAAAAATATGTAAGATTATGGATATGGCGATGAAAAATGGGGCGCCAGTTATAGGTTTAAATGATTCAGGAGGAGCTAGAATTCAAGAAGGAGTGGTATCTCTTGGAGGATATGCAGATATTTTTTATAGAAACACACTTGCTTCAGGAGTAATCCCCCAGATTTCGGCAATAATGGGACCTTGTGCAGGCGGAGCAGTATATTCCCCTGCAATTACGGATTTCATCCTAATGGTGGAAAGCACCTCCTATATGTTTGTTACAGGTCCAAATGTCGTAAAAACAGTTACCCAAGAGACAGTTACAGCTGAGGAACTTGGTGGAGCAAGTACACACAGCTCAAAAAGCGGTGTCACGCACTTTGCCTGTGTCAATGAACTGGCCTGCATTCAACATATCAAAAAACTGCTGAGCTACATGCCCCAAAATTGCGAAGACGCAGCACCTGTTTATGATTATGAGTTGAAAGAAGATGAAACAAGAGCTGTTTTGGATACTATTATTCCTGACAATCCCAATCATCCTTATGATATCAGGGAAGTCGTGGAGGGAATTGTTGATGAAACTTCATTTTTAGAAGTACATAAAAGCTATGCTGAAAACATTGTAGTTGGTTTTGCAAGACTTGCAGGTCGAAGTATTGGTATTGTTGGCAATCAGCCACAGTCCCTGGCAGGGGTTTTGGATAATCATGCCTCCATTAAGGCAGCAAGGTTTGTAAGGTTTTGTGACTCTTTTAATGTCCCCTTGCTGGTTTTGGTGGACGTCCCCGGATTTTTACCGGGAACTGATCAGGAATGGAATGGAATTATTACCAATGGGGCCAAGCTATTGTATGCTTTTTCGGAGGCTACCGTTCCAAGAATCACGGTTATCACAAGAAAAGCTTATGGAGGCGCCTACGATGTGATGAATTCAAAACACATCGGAGCGGATCTGAATTTTGCATGGCCTACTGCTGAGATTGCAGTAATGGGTGCAAAAGGAGCAGCTGAAATTATTTTCAAAAGAGAAATAGCTGAAGCAGAGGATCCAGAATCCAAGTTACAGGAAAAAATAGAAGAATATACTGCCAAATTTGCCAACCCTTACCGGGCAGCACACAGAGGCTTTATTGATGAGGTCATTATTCCTTCCGAAACAAGAGAAAAATTAATCCGAGGATTCAAAATGCTCGAAAACAAAGTAGATAAGTTGCCAAGGAAAAAGCATGGGAATATTCCTTTGTAAGTCTATTAAAAAACAAAATAATATGTCATTAGAAAACAACTTTCTATACAAATACCTAAACAACGCCTCTCCGACAGGATTTGAGGCTTCAGGTCAACAAATATGGTTGGATTATATCAAGCCTTTTGTCGACAGTTATTTTACAGACAGCTATGGAACTGTCGTTGGAGTCATCAATCCGAATGCGGAATATAAAGTAGTCATCGAAGCACATGCTGACGAAATAAGTTGGTTTGTCAACTATATCAATGCTGATGGTTATATTTATGTACGCCGTAATGGGGGCTCAGACCATATGATCGCACCTTCGATGCGCGTCAATATACATACCGATGCTGCTATGATTCCCGGGGTATTTGGTTGGCCTGCCATCCATACCAGAAAGGAAGGAAAAGAAGAAGCTCCGACCCTGGATAATATCGTTATAGATGTAGGCGCAAGGACGAAAGAAGAAGTGGAGAAAATGGGAATTCATGTCGGCTGCGTAATCACCTTTAAAGATGAATTACAGGAATTGAATAAAAAATTCTACTCAGGGAGAGCACTCGATAATAGGATTGGGGGCTATATGATTGCCCAAGTAGCCAAAAAAATTCATGAATCCAAGATCAAATTGCCTTTCGGTCTTTACATTGTCAATGCCGTTCAGGAAGAAATAGGACTAAGGGGAGCAGAAATGATTGCAGCGAAAATTAAGCCTCATGTTGCTATAATTACAGATGTTTGTCATGACACTACGGCTCCCATGTATAATAAGGTGACCAGTGGTGAACAAATTGCCGGGAAAGGCCCTGTTTTAACTTATGGAGCTGCGGTTCATAAAAAGCTGCTTGATCTGATCATTGGAACAGCCAAAAAAAATGACATTCCATTTCAAAGGGCTGCCGCATCCCGAAGTACAGGTACCGATACAGATGCTTTTGCCTATTCCAATGAAGGAGTTCCCTCTGCTTTGATTTCACTTCCTTTGAAATATATGCATACTACAGTAGAAACAGCCAGTAAAGAGGATATAAATAATGTGATTTTGTTGATGTATCAGTTTTTGGCTGAATTGGACCCTGAGTATGATTTTCGGTATATTAAATAATGGTTGTTCAATAATTAACGTTATTAAGATTTCCGATGAAAGGCTTGGCTAAATAAAACACGCAATAACCAAATAACCATGCCCCAATTCAAAGACCACCTTCACCAAACCATTTTCCTTCCAAATCCACCAAAAAGGATTGTCTCTTTGGTTCCATCGCAGACGGAACTTTTGGTGGATTTGGGTCTGGGAGATAGGATTGTCGGGGTCACCAAATTTTGTATCCACCCTAAAGGATTGAAAAGAGAGAAAACTGTTATTGGTGGGACGAAAAATTTCCGCATCGATAGAATTGATTCACTTCAGCCGGATCTGATTATTGGAAACAAAGAGGAAAATTACAAAGAGGGGATAGAAAGACTTTCGGAAAAGTATCCAATTTGGATGAGTGATATTTTCACCTTGGAAGATGCTTACCGGATGATTTTGAGCATAGGGGAGTTGACGGATACCGTTCCAAAAGCAAATCAAATTATTTCCCAGATCAAGAATGAATTGGAAAAGGAGTTCAGATTTAAAGGATCAGCCGTTTACCTGATTTGGAAAGATCCATTGATTGTTGTAGGGTCGAATACTTTTATTGACTCAATGCTGAAGAAAGCTGGTTTCCAAAATCTCATTGACCAAGCTCGATATCCTGAAATTGATTTGGAAGAATTAGTCCATATGAATCCGGATTACCTTTTGCTGAGTTCGGAGCCATTTCCATTTAAAGAAAAACATATTTCATTTTTTATAGAGAGATTACCCAAAACCAAAATTCGGATAGTTGATGGGGAAATGTTTTCTTGGTATGGAAGTAGATTGGTTTTTGCGGGGAAATATTTTTCAACTCTTTAAAAGGATCAATTGCTTATCTTGGACAGTTTCCGTTTATAAAAATATAGAGCATCGGGAAATACTTTTATAAAAAATTTAAGTAACTTTTCGATTCTTAAAATTAAATTATAATTAACCCAAAACAATGAAACAGAATAGAAGGTATTTCTTGAAAAAACTGGGAGCGACAGGAGCAGCTGCGGCAATTAGTCCGCTGGCATTTTCTGGAGAAATCCCGGATAAAAATTTCCTTGAAAGAGATATTGCCATTGATGCAGCCAATGACACTCCGATCAATCTGGCATTAATCGGTGCAGGAATCATGGGTACAGAAGATACCAATTCCGCATTGAGACATGCCAATGTCAAATTGGTCGCTGTTTGTGATTTATACACTGGCCGACTTGAATCTGCAAAGCAAAAATGGGGAACCAATTTGTTTGTTACCAAGGATTATCAGGAAGTTCTCAAGAGAAAAGATATCGATGCTGTTATCATAGCGACTCCTGACCATTGGCATAAGCAGATCAGCATTGATGCCATGAATGCAGGAAAACATGTTTACTGCGAAAAACCGATGGTACATTCTGTCAAAGAAGGAATGGATGTCGTTAATGCTTGGAAAAAATCAGGAAAAGTCATGGTAGTGGGCAGCCAAGGAGTTTCTTCATTGGGTAATGAAAAAGCCAAAGAACTGCTTGCAGCGGGAGCCATAGGGGACATCGTTTATGCAGAAGGTTTTTGGGCAAGACATTCCCCTGAAGGAGCTTGGCAATATAATGTTCCAAAGGATGGGAATGAACAAACTGTAGATTGGGAAAAATACATCTCCAATACTACTGCAAGGAATTGGGATCCGTTGAGGTTTTTCAGGTGGAGAAATTACCTTGATTATGGCACAGGGATGTCTGGAGATTTATTCGTTCATTTATTTTCAAGTTTACATTTTATTACTAATTCCAAAGGACCTACGAAGGTATCATCTATGGGTGGATTGAGGTATTGGAAAGATGGCAGGGAAGTTCCCGACGTCTTATTGGGTATGTTTGATTATCCCGAAACATCCGAGCATCCTGGATTCAATCTTTCATTGAGATGTAATTTTGTGGATGGAACAAGCGGAACAACTTACTTGAGAATTGTTGGCACCAAAGGTTCCATGGACGTAAAGTGGGAAGAAGTGGTCGTCAAACTCAATCAGAATGCCGAAAGTGATGATCCATTTTTGAGAGAACAAGCAAAATTGAGAGGAGCTACAGAAGAGGGCAGGGCCAAAATTCTTCCTCCTCGTGAAACAGTTTATGCTGCAGAAAGAAGCTGGAAAGGGGCACATTACGACCACTTTGGGAATTGGTTCAATGCCATAAGAACAAAGGGCACTGTAGCTGAAGATCCGGTATTTGGATTTAGGGCAGCTGCTCCAGCCCTATTGTGCAATGACAGCTACTTCCAAGATAAGTTTATGAAATGGGATCCTGTAAATATGAAATTGATATAAATATGAAATACACAAGGACAGCGTGGATAGCTTTGATTTCCCTGGCTTGGGCCTGTAGTCCAAAGCCTACTGAAGAAGTGACAGAAGAAGTTACCGAAGTAATTCTTTCTGATAATTCCCTTTCTGAGGATGAAAAATCAGCAGGATGGATGCTTTTATTCGATGGCGTCAGTCCAGATGGTTGGAGGGCATTCAATGGTGATACTTTTCCTGAGGGTTGGACTGTAGAAGATGGAGCACTTAAAGCATTGGGAACTGGGGGAGATATAGGTGGAGATATTGTGTTCGCCCCGATGGGTTTTGAAGAATTTGAGTTGGAATTTACCTGGAAAATAGCTGCAGGTGGAAATAGTGGAGTTTTTTATCACGTGGTAGAAGATCCTAAATATAAAGCGCCTTATGAAACAGGCCCGGAATATCAGGTGATAGATCAACTTGGATTTGAACATCCTTTGGAAGACTGGCAATCATTAGCATCTGATTATGCCATGTATACAGGAGATATAGCAGGAGTAGTCAAGCCAGCAGGGGAATGGAATGTTTCCAGAATTGTTTTTTCTAAAATCGGAGCAAGTTATTGGTTAAATGGAAAGAAAACATTGGAATTTATCCCATATTCTGAAGATTGGACCAAAAGGAGAAATAGTGGTAAATGGGATGATTTTCCTGATTACGCTATTGCACAAGCAGGATTAATAGCATTACAGGATCATGGAAGTGAAGCATGGTTCAAAAACATCAAAATTAGAATATTATGAGAAAATTTAAGAGCATTTTACTGGGAGTATCTTTATTGATCATCGGATTTGCTTTCCAAGGGAAAAAGGAAATCCAGCTTTTCAATGGAAAAGACTTGTCGGGTTGGGTAATTTACGGAACTGAGAAATGGTATGTTGAGGATGGCTTACTGATTTCGGAAAGTGGTCCTGATAAGGAATATGGTTACCTAGGCACCAAAAAAGACTATAAAGATTTTGAATTAAATCTTGAATTTAAGCAAGAGGCAGATGGCAATAGCGGGGTTTTTATCAGGTCGACTGTTGATGGTACAAAAGTTTCGGGTTGGCAGGTAGAAGTTGCTCCTCCAGGTCATGATACTGGTGGGATTTATGAATCTTATGGCAGAGGATGGTTAGTCAAGCCCGATAAGGAAAAAGACAGTGTTTTGAAATATGGGGATTGGAATAAGATGAAAATTGTGGTGAAAGGAGATAGGGTTGTTTCTTACCTAAATGGAGTTGAAATGGTTGATTTTTCAGACGAGAAAATTGGGAAAGGAAAAGGTGGAATCTTACTTCAGATTCATGATGGAGGAGGGATTAAGGTTTATTGGAAAAATATTAATCTGAAACCATTATAGACCAAACATTTTATTAAAACATTGGAGTGCCGGCTGTCGAAAGACGTGCTGGCATTTTTTTTATTATTGATATTCTGTAACCTAATTCATAGCAGGATTTTTTTTGGATATTTCTTTGTCCTTAAATATTGGATTAGCAATTTTGCAGTCCCAAAAATGTATTTCTTTACAGCTAAAGAATAGTTTTTATTTTTTTTGAAATAATTTCTTTTCAAGTTTAAATTATTTCATACCTTTGCAGTCCTGTTCGGAGGAACTGGCAGATGGAATGGCGGATAACGGTCCGGTTCCGGGATATGGAAACCGGGCGATAGTCTGGCGAGGATCGGTAAATGACTGGTCGAAAGTTCATTGAAATGTTGAAG
>CAZLJT010000117.1:4802-11079 GCA_964559905.1 uncultured Aquiflexum sp. | reverse complement strand
CGAGTCCTTCATTTCCTCTCGAAAGCATATGTCCCATTTCCATGGCATTGCCCCTGGCACCTTTAAAAATCTCACCATCCAATACAAATGCACTTCCTATTCCAGTACCCATGGTTATGAAGAGGAAATTTTCAGGAGGGTTGTTTTTGCCGTACCGATACTCACCAATAGCTGCGGCGGCGGCATCATTTTCCAAATAAAAAGAAATCCCGGGATACATTTTTTTCAATTCCCCTTTAAGATTGTAGCCATTGAGCCCAGGAATAGCTGGTATTTCCAAAGTAGTGGTCCTGTCTTTTGATATTAGACCGGGAAGACCAATTCCTACTTTTTTTACCTCAGGATACTTATTGAGGATGTCTGCCATTCCTTCAGTAAAACGAACATTGAATCCTTTAAGGTCATCCCTATATGGGGCAGTATCGATCTTATCAAAAGAAATAATATCACCCTGTTTGTTTACCAATCCGATTTTCAAGTGGGTACCACCGACATCAACACCCAAAAAATGTTCTTGCTCTTTATCCATCGCTATATCTTCAATAGGTTTAAGCCACTAAAATAGTAAAGAGAATGGCTTACTTCCTAAAATCTTTTTCAAAGTCTTGAAAAATTTCAAGTACTGCTGGACAAACCAAGGAGTTCTGCAGGGTCAAATTCAAAATCCCATGCATGTTTTTTCTATTCGTATGGGGATATTCTTTGCAGGCCTTTGGTCTTTCTTCGTAAACCAGGCAAGTATTGTCATCATGTAAAAAAGGACAGGGCGAACTGTTTAATACAAAATCACCATCCGCATCTCTATGAAGATATTGCTTCACAAATTCTGAACTTTTTATGCCAAAAACTTTTGCCAATCTGTCAATATCGGTTTGGATAAAAATTGGACTGGTGGTTTTGCAGCAATTGGCACATTCCAAACAGTCTATTTTTTTAAATTTTTCTTCATGAGCATCTGAAAATCTTTGATCAAGAATTTTGGACTTGACTCGTTTGAGTTTGGGTAGCAGTTTCTTATGGTTAATATATTCTGTATTGCTTCGATATTTAAAATTTTCTAAATCCATCTATTTAATTATATAGATTTTACTACCGCAAAGTTAAAATTTTACAATTGTATATTTTGTTTATTGAGCATAAAAGCTTAAATTAAAGACTCTTATCTCGTCAAGCTATGAAAATGCATCCAAATGAACTGTTCTTCTATTACAATCCGGCGCATAGCGTCGATAAGCAAATGAGAGCCTACGCCCAAACAGTAGCCAAACACATTAATGAAATCAATATAGAAAAAGAAAGTATTACCATGACCGGTTGGAGGTCGATATTAGATAAATTAAAGCTACGTCCCAAAGACCTACTCAACCGCGCACATCCTGATTACCAAAACAAAATTGCTGGTAAAACTTGGGACGATGAAGGATGGTTGAATATTCTGATCAGAAATCCTCATTTACTCAAAGCGCCTATAGCCATTAAAAGAGAAAAAGCCGTGCTTTGTATTAGCCCAAATGACATACTAAGATTGGACTAGACGAGTTCAATTCTATCAGACTTAATCAGAATTTTTTTGGCTTTATACAGTTGACCAATAGACTGTTTAAAATGCTTTTTACTCATTCCCAGCAACTCTTTGATAGACTCAGGGGATGATTTATCATGAAGGGGCAAAAATTTCCGGACTTTTAAGACTTCCAGAATTTTTTCCGCCCCTTCTTCATATTTTGCCCTTCCAATTGGAAGGAGCTGTAAGTCCAACTTCCCGTCATCCCGTCGCTTCTTGATGAAGACATTGATCTTATCCCCTATTTCAATTTTCTCGAATAACTCATTTTTATACAACAAACCTTCAAAATTATTCTCTATCAGAACTTTAAAACCAAGTTCTGTCTCATCAAAAACCAATGCTTCTACTTCTTGGCCTGCTTCAAATCCTTGGGTATCTTTAATCAGGAAGTCTTCATATTTGGAAACCCCTATTAACCTGTCAGTTCTGAAGTCCCGGCAAACTCTCACCAGATATTTTCCGCCGACTTCCATATTTTTTCCCATCTCGGCTTTAGGGACAAAAAGGTCTTTGGGAAGTCCCCAATCAACAAAGGCTCCAAATTTAGTGATTTCTTTTGCCTCCATGACAGCAAATTCATCCAACAGGGCAATGGGTCTATTGGTGACAGCAACAGGTCTGTCTTCGCTATCTGTATAGATAAAAACCTCTAATTCTTCTCCTGCTTTCTCTTCTCCCTTCAAATAACTTTTTGGAAGAAGGACTTCTCCACCATCATGCAAAGCAAGATATGCTCCGTTTGCAGTAAATCTATTAATCAGAAGACTGTTGATTATTCCTAATTCTTTCATGCTTCAAAGTTAACCTTACAATGTCATATTTCAATGATTACCTTGATCTGTTAGGTTTAAATCCTAAAATCCCAACAAATTACCTGTGCTTGATGAAGAATAATGATTTCAAAAATATGATCGATGTAATCACATAAAATCTTAAAAATTTTAAAGGCAAAGTTTAATCAGGTCAGATTCTTAAATTACCATCAAACTTGACAATGACCGGTTGACCAATTTATGCAAATAGGAATTGGATTATCTTCTTAATCAAAGTAGATTTGGGCATTCGATCAAAGGAAAACTCTGTCCCATTGATGGACATTTTTTCAAAGAATCTGTTAAATCATTGAATATAAACCCATTTTGTTATGAATAACATTGCAGTCATTGGATCCGGAACTATGGGTAATGGAATAGCCCATGTTTATGCCCAATTCGGTTATCAGGTGAGCTTGATTGACATTCAGCAGGCAACTCTTGACAAAGCCTTGGCCACCATTTCCAAAAATCTTGACAGACAGGTCTCCAAAGGTTCCCTATCCGAAGAGGACAAAGCAAAGGCCCTCAGCAATATCCAAACATTTACTGAGTTATCTGCAGGTGTGAAAGATGCTGATTTGGTTGTGGAAGCTGCAACGGAAAACATTTCGATCAAATTGGATTTGTTCAGACAATTGGATGAACTCTGTCCTGAGAAAACAATTTTAGCGACCAATACTTCGTCCATTTCCATTACCAAAATAGGTGCGGTCACCAAAAGACCTGAAAAAGTGATCGGAATGCACTTTATGAATCCTGTGCCTGTCATGAAGCTTGTGGAAGTAATCAGAGGTTATGCTACTTCTGATGAAATTACTAATCAAGTCATGGACTTGGCCAAGAAACTTGAAAAAGTACCCGTGGAAGTCAATGATTATCCTGGATTTGTGGCGAATAGGATTTTGATGCCTATGATTAACGAAGCCATTTACACTTTATTTGAAGGGGTTGCTGGAATTGAAGAAATAGATACCGTAATGAAATTGGGCATGGCACATCCAATGGGCCCCTTACAATTGGCAGATTTTATTGGTCTTGATGTTTGTCTTTCTATTTTGAGAGTTTTACAAGATGGCTTTGGAAATCCTAAATATGCCCCTTGTCCTCTATTGGTCAATATGGTGGAAGCAGGTTATAAAGGCGCAAAAACAGGTGAAGGTTTTTATAAGTACACCACAGGAAGCAAAGAATTGAAAGTCTCAGAAAGATTTAAAAAAAAATAACATATATGAACGCAAAGTTGCCAGTAGCATAACAATTCAATTTAATTCTTGCCTAAAGACTGAAATGTCGGGTTCTCCGGTCTTTCGATTTCGGTCTTCCGTCATGTTTGTCTTAGAAAATTGGGTTGCTGGCAAAAAAGCGGATAACTATAAGGACAAAATATGCATATAGCGGTTTCCGGAAATATCGGCAGTGGAAAAACCACCCTTACCATCAAATTGGCCAAACATTATGGATGGAATGCGGAATTAGAAGCAGTCGAAAACAATCCATACTTGGCGGATTTTTATGAAGATATGAAGCGTTGGTCATTCCACCTTCAGGTCTATTTTTTGAATAGTAGATTTAATCAGATCAAAAGAATCAGGGAAACCGGACTTTCTGTAATTCAGGATAGGACAATCTATGAAGATGCCTATATCTTTGCGGCCAATCTTTATAAATCCAAATTGATATCTGAAAGGGATTATGAAAATTACCTCAACCTTTTTCATTCCATGATCAATTTTGTCAAAGCTCCGGATTTATTGATCTATCTAAAAGCGGATATTCCAAAGCTTGTCGGTCAGATTGAAAAGCGGGGAAGGCACTATGAAAACGCCATAAGGATAGATTATCTTAAAAATCTCAACAGTCACTACGAAGAATGGATTGGAGGCTATAATAAGGGTAAACTTCTGGTCATAGATGTCAACCAATTGGATTTTGTGGAATATCAGGAAGATTTTTCTTCTATCGTAGAAAGAATTGACAGGGAGATGTACGGATTGTTTTCATGATAATTATCCGCTATATCAATTTTCTGGAAATCCAATTGAACAACATCTGTTGGTATTCTTCTTTTGGATTTAACAGTAAGTCATCAATTTTCTTCAAACTGCCACCTGTCATCAGGTTTTCATAAACGGGTATTCTTACCAATTTGAAACCGTGCAATCTTGTGAACAAGTCATATTGCACATCATTATAAGCATTTAGTTTCCATCCCGCAGAACCATTACCGGAAAGATCCCCATACTCTTCACTTTTTCCAAAAACCTTGAAAGCAATTGGAGGACCGTTCCATATTCTATCCTGAAGTCCTGCTTTCAAACATTCTCTTTCAAAATTTCTGCAAAGTCTTTTATAACTGTCCACCCATGAATAAGAAAAGGTAGAATATAATTCAGACTTCAAAGTGGACAAACGGTACCTGTTAAAGTGAACTGCGTCATCATAAACAAACAAAAACCTGTTTATTTTGAAGTCGATTTTCAGCCTTTCCAAGATGGGCATTCTCCCCTTTCCCTGAAGGTCCTCAAATACAGCTTTCAAAAGTGTCTCTCCTTTTCCATTTAAATAGGATGGATTGACCTCAAGATTGATTTCTGCCTCAACAGGCAAATCAGAAAGACGTAGAATAGTTATAAGATGCTGGACTTTGATTTGATGCATTGGGTCAAATTAATCACCTTTTCTGACAATTTCCCAAGTATGGTCTGCCAATAACTTTACCTCAGCAATAAATTTGGAATACCTTTTTTTTCTTCCCCATTCTTCCGGGGCTACCATACTCAGAAAATCTGTTTCGTCCTCCTTTTCATACAAAAAATAATGGTGGTTGATTAAAGGTTCAAAACCCATGGAGGTTTTATAAATCCTTTCGGAAACTTCCACACGTTTTTTAATCTTTTTGGCTTGGTCCGCCAAAAGCTGCATCTGTTGATAGATCTGTGCCATCTGCATATCAGTCTGCGAATGCATGGCCGCAACGGCCCTACCGGTAATTTTACCCTTATCTTCGGGTTTGATAATAGCACTCCCACTTTGATGGGCATAGGGCAAAAGACCAGGAATATCAGTGGTCTTTTCCTTCATTTTTTCTAGGTCTATTTTATCGATATCAATTTTCTGTTTTTCAGTCATTTTTTTTCCAAAGAATCAGATGGGGCTATTCTTTCCTTCAGATTCCCTTTTGAACCTGGGAAAGTAGTTTTTCTTGACATATCCACTCCTATCCATAGCATACTAAGAGCAAAAATTATTGCCAAAATCAAAAATATAATTTTGTTTCTTTTCATATATTTCAAGATAACTAACTTACATTTACAACAGGATGTTTTAAATTTCAAAATTAAACTATTCTTTCGGAGTTAAAAAGAAGACTTCTATTTTGATTATAGCTTAAATGATGCATTTATCTTGTATTTAGGCCGTTTTTAAAAGGATTTTAAAAAATTAAATCAAAAAAGATTAATTTAATTTTGAAATACATAAATTTGAATATTATATACAAAAAATCGGATATACGAATATTTTATGTATCAACTCATTAGCCCTCAAACCATTTTTCAGTATTTTGGCGACGACGATAAGGAAATGTTGCAGGAAATGATCCAGATCATTTTGGATTCAAATCTTCAGGATTTAAAAAACATGGATGAGCTTTATTTGGAAAAGGACTGGTCCATGATCAAAAAAAGGTGTCATAAGGCCAAACCAAGTATGAGCTATATCGGTGCTATGCAAACAAGAAAGATCCTCGAATCCATTGAATCTGATTTAGAAGGTTCACAATCAAAATTCGATGAATTGTTGCAACACATAGAAATAATAGAGAAAGAACTGAACATATTTTTGGATTCTCTGTAATCCTATTATTTTTTGCCTTTACACATTTTTTGTTTCATTA
>CAZLJT010000117.1:0-4792 GCA_964559905.1 uncultured Aquiflexum sp. | reverse complement strand
AAATCGGTAACGGATCTCGTACCAATTTTTGTTTCATTATTAAAATAAGTTGAGACATCTTTGAAATTATCGACTTTGATTTAAGTATCCCCTTTATTTATGAAAAAGCAAATTCTAATTAGTATTTTAATGCTTTTTTGGTTTCAATCGGTTTTATTGAGCCAAGTAACGCTAAGCGTTGAAAAGATCATGCAAGACCCAAAATGGATCGGTAATTTTCCTCAAAATATACAATGGGACGAAAAAGGGCAGGTAATATATTTTATGTACAGAGCTGACAATGACCCCGCAGATTCCCTGCACCGTATAGTACTAGGAAAGCATGAAAAACCTGAGAAAGTTTCTGTTGAGGAACAGAGACAACGTATCCCTTCAAATGCAAAATACAATTTATCCAAAACCAAAAAAGTGTTTTCCAAGAATGGAGATATTGTCTTGTACGACATAGCATCTGGAAACAGGACCAATCTTTTAAAACTTGGAGATAGAATTTCAAACCCTACTTTTTTAGCAAATGAAGACAGGATTGCTTTTGAATCCTCAAACAATTTATATGTATTGGATATCAGTTCGGGAAAACTTCAAAAAGTAACTTCTATCCGTTCGGGAACAAAAGCACAGGAAAAAGAAGATAAACCAGCAGAACGAGAAAAATGGCTCAAAGAAGATAACCTTACCTTACTTTCAGTCATTCAAGAGCGGGAGGATAAAAAAGAGAAATCCAAATTTTATAATGATGCCATTAAAGAAAAAGAGCCTTTTACATACTATCTAGGAGGAAAAAATTTGGCAAACCTCCAATTATCCCCAGATGAAAAATTTGCAACCATGCTTTTTTTCTCAAGAACAGAAAACAAGAGAACTGATGTTCCGGATTACACAGATGCCACAGGATATACCGTAAACCTAGCCGCAAGATCTAAGGTTGGAGACAAGCCTTCCACTACAGAATTGGCTGTTTATGACTTGGAGAGGGATACCGTATTTATCGTATCAACCAAAAATCTTCCGGGAATCAAAGATTTACCTGACTATGTTAAAGATTATCCTGATAAGGAATGGGAAGAAAAAGAAAGAGATGTTTTGCTGTCTGCTCCGGTTTTTTCCAATGATGGTAAAAGTGCAGTAGTCAGTATCCGATCTGTTGATAATAAGGATAGGTGGATTGCTCTACTTGAACTTAAATCGGGTGAATTAAAAATTCTGGACAGACAAAGAGATGAGGCTTGGATAGGTGGACCGGGAATGGGTTGGGGTTTTGGTGGAGGAACATTAGGATGGCTTCCGGACAACAAACATATCTATTTCCAATCAGAGGAAACAGGCTATTCTCATTTATACATATTAGACATAAATTCCGGTAAAAAAAAGGCTCTGACTTCTGGTCAATATGAGGTATTTGATCCCTCAATTTCAAAAAACGGCAAGTTTTGGTACCTGACAACTTCTGAAATCCATCCTGGAGAAAGACATTTTTATATGATGCCTTTGATGGGTGGAAGAATGGAAAAGCTGACTTCAATGACCGGAAATAATGACGTTAGTCTATCTCCCGACGAAAAGAATATGGCAATTTTATATTCTTACAGCAATAAACCTTGGGAACTATACCTGCAAGCCAACACACCTCAATCTCAATCCAAGCAGTTGACTTTTGGTCAAAGCGAAGCATTTAAATCATATAATTGGAGGGATCCACAGTTGATTAAATTTGAGGCATCAGATGGAAAGATGGTTCCTGCCAGACTATATGTTCCTGAACCGGAAAAGAAAAATGGAGCTGCAGTAATTTTTGTACATGGAGCAGGTTACCTCCAAAATGTCCATAAATGGTGGTCAAGTTATTTTAGAGAGTACATGTTCCATAATCTGCTTACTGACCTGGGTTATACTGTTTTGGATATTGATTATAGAGGAAGCGCGGGTTATGGTAGGGATTGGAGAACAGGTATCTATAGACATATGGGTGGAAAAGACCTTTCCGATCAGGTGGACGGTGTAAAATACTTGATTGAAAACTTAGGAGTCAATCCTGAAAAGGTAGGTATTTATGGCGGAAGTTACGGCGGATTTATCACACTGATGGCGCTCTTTAATGCTCCCGACAGCTTCAAATCAGGAGCAGCCTTAAGGTCAGTTACTGATTGGGCGCATTATAATCACGGGTACACCGCAAATATACTCAATGAACCTTTCAACGATCCAATTGCATATCGCCGTTCCTCTCCTATTTATTTTGCTGAGGGTCTCAAAGGCAATCTCCTGATTGCTCATGGAATGTTGGATGTCAACGTTCATTTTCAGGATGTGGTCCGATTGGCACAAAGGCTGATTGAATTGGGTAAAAACAATTGGGAAATGGCAGTTTACCCTGTTGAAGATCATGGATTTGTTGAACCTAGCAGTTGGACAGACGAATACAAAAGGATCCTAAAACTGTTCAATGATACTTTAATCAATTGAAATGATGGTCAAAAGATTAATTAAAGCATACCTATTAGCCACTTTAATTTTTTGTGGCAGTTGTAATAATCAGGAGCAATTTTCACTTGAAGGAAGAGGACTGATTGTAGATAATGCCATGGTAGTATCTGCCAGGGAAGAAGCTTCCATGATTGGTTTGTCAATGATGCAAAAAGGCGGAAATGCATTTGATGCCATGGTAGCCACTGAATTGGCACTTGCTGTAGCCTATCCTTTTGCAGGTAACCTAGGGGGAGGTGGGTTCATGGTGTTTAGATTAGCTGATGGTACAGTAGGATCAATCGACTACCGGGAAAAAGCCCCAATGGCGGCAGATAGGAATATGTATATTGACGAAAATGGAGATGTTATTCCCGGTTTAAGCACTTTGGGCGCATTGGCCGTTGGAGTGCCAGGAACCGTCGCCGGAGTTTTTGAAGTGCATAGAAAATTAGGGTCTTTACCGATGGAAGATATATTGGCACCCATAATTGAATTGGCTGAAAGAGGTGTCGTTGTCACTGAAAAGCAAGCCCAAAGATTGGCAGTAAATAGGGAATCCATCGTAAAAATCAGCGGGGAAAACACCCTTTTTGCGAAAGAATTTGTCGAAAAGGATACCATCAAATATCCATCCTTGGCGGAGACCTTGAAACGCATTTCCAAAAATGGGAGTGATGAATTTTATAATGGCGAAACCGCTCAAAGATTGGTAGATTTTATTCAAGAAAAAGGCGGAATCATAACAAAGGAAGATTTAGCGGCTTATGAGGCTAAATGGAGGGAACCTATTCAATTCTCATACAAAAACATCAACATCATTTCCATGGCTCCGCCAAGCAGTGGTGGTGTTACTTTAGCGCAGATTTTAGGTATGCTGGAAAGTTTTGACCTTAAGTCAATGTGTCATAATTCTCCTATTTACATCCAACATTTGACCGAAGCGGAAAGAAGGGCATATGCTGATAGAAATTATTATTTGGGAGATCCGGATTTTGTAGATATACCAACTGAGATCTTGTTGGACAAAGGATATCTGAAACAACGCATTTCAGATATCAATATTAATCGAGCCACACTCTCTTCTGAGATCTCTCATGGGATTACCCAATTTATGGAGAGTGAGGAAACGACACATTATTCAATTGTTGACCAATTCGGAAATGCTGCTGCCATCACCACCACCTTGAACGGTGCCTACGGTTCCAAGCTTTATTGTGACGATCTTGGATTCTTCCTTAACAATGAAATGGATGATTTCAGTGCCAAAACGGGGGTTCCCAATATGTTTGGCCTTGTAGGTGCAGAAGCAAATGCCATTGCTCCAGGAAAGCGAATGCTAAGTTCCATGACACCTACCATTATCGAAAGAAACGGTGAGTTACTTATGGTATTAGGAACACCAGGAGGCTCAACAATCATTACTTCTGTATTGCAGACAATCCTCAATGTGACTGAATTTAATATGACCATGCAGCAGGCGGTTGATGCTCCAAGATTCCATCATCAATGGCTTCCTGATCATATAAATTTTGAACCTGAAGGGTTTTCAAAAGAAACGCTGGAAATGCTTAAAGCAAATGGGTATAACATAAATGAGGGATATACAGCTATCCTGGGGAAAGTGGATGCTATATTATTGTTGCCCAATGGTAAATTGGAAGGAGGGGCAGATCGAAGAGGCGACGATAGAGCAGTTGGTTTTTAATTTTAGTAACCTTTGTACTTTTCCAAATAATCCCTAAACCTGTTCATTACCCAAAGATGTATTCTGGCTTGGGTGTTGATATAAACAAACCATGGTAATCTGGGTACAAATTCATGGATGGCTGAGATCATATATCGGCCATTCATTACTTCCCTGAATTCGAGCCAGCCATAATCAAATCTCTTTACCAGCCATCCACCCGTAATATAAAACAACTGGCGCTTGATATCACTTCCTGACTTCGACACTGGGACACCCAAAATCAAAAACCGAACATTTTTGCCAGTTTTTTCTGACTTTCGTTCAAAAACAGGGTCTTCCTTAGCTTTTTCCCGGTTGATTTGAGTTGGATTTCGACTGTAAAAATACCTTTTGCTATTTCGATTGCTTTCTGTGGAGAAAGCTTGATTCCTTTTTCATTTAATTGTCTTTCCAACTCTTTGTAAACCTTGTAAGCTACGAATGCTATGCTGATATGGGCTTCTATTCTCCTTTGTTTGTAATGGAAAACTGGTCTTACCTTGATATCATTTTTGGTTATTCTGAAGGCCTTTTCAATCTTCCATAAGTTGTTATAATTCTCAATCACCTGTTCTTTGTCAAGCTTTGTATTGGTGATGT
>CAZLJT010000116.1:0-11111 GCA_964559905.1 uncultured Aquiflexum sp. | reverse complement strand
CAATAGCCGCAACTACATCCATCCAATGCATCAATTTCCCACCCATTAGATTGTTGAGTGTATTGGTATCATTTGGCAAAACCATTTCGGTCATAATCACCTCTGATAATCTCGCTAATTTTTTCTTTGCCATAAAAACTAAATTTTCAGTAAAATTACAAAAATAAATTTTGCTGAAAAGAAAAATTTACACTGAATCAATATAATATTTTGTTACTTCCAGCCTTCTGCTCCCAGCAACGGAACAAAGGCAAAATTATCAAATTCCTCCTGTACGATTTTGGTTTCGGATTTTTTGGTGAGGCGCATCATTTTCTGGGTATTTTTATCACCAACCGGAATCACCAAAACACCTCCGATTTTCAATTGTTTCAATAAAGATTGGGGTATTATCGGTGCTCCGGCGGTTACCAGAATTTTATCAAATGGAGATTTTTCAGGGAGTCCCTTTGAACCATCTCCAAAATAGAAATGAAGGTGGATTCCAAGTTTAGTCAGGAATTTTTTTGTCCTGTCATAAAGTTTCCTTTGATATTCAATGGTATAGACTTCGGCACCCAAGAGGTGTAAAATAGCACCCTGATATCCCGATCCTGTCCCGATCTCCAAAACCTTATCACCGGGCTTGATCTGAAGCAATTCAGTTTGAAAGGCTACCGTATAAGGTTGAGAGATAGTCTGACCTTCACCGATTGGGAAGGCCTTGTCCTCATAAGCATGGGAATCCAATGCAGAATCAAAAAAGAAATGTCTCGGAAGGGTGTTGATAGCTTCTAATACAGCCTCGTCCTGTATGCCTTTTTTTCTGATGGTTTTTACTAATTCCTTTCGCTGACCTTTGTGGCGGTAGCTATCCTCTAATTTCAACATCGGGTGTCTAAGGGTTTGTGAAACTTTTGTTTGGTATGCTAAGTTAAGGGATAAATTGGCTTAATTTGAGCCTTATTTATAAATTGAATCTTATTGACTGAATAGTTGGAAATTAGATTTTAGAATATGTTTACAGGAATTATTGAAACTTTGGGTATTATCCAAAAAATTGAAAAAGAGGGAACCAATGTACATTTTGAAATTTCTTCACCGATAACCCATGAGCTTAAAATTGATCAATCTCTTGCCCACAATGGTGTCTGTTTAACGGTAGTTGAAATAAATGAGGAAACATATAGAGTAACAGCAATTGATGAAACTTTGACAAAAACAAACCTTAAAAACTGGAAACCGGGGAAAAAGGTGAACCTGGAAAGATGTATGGCTTCAAATGGAAGATTTGACGGTCATATTGTTCAGGGTCATGTAGACCAAAAAGGTAGGGTAGAGCAAATTACAGAAAAAGACGGTTCATGGGTTTTCGATTTTTCATTTGATTCATCCTTGGGAAACGTTACAGTCGAAAAGGGTTCAATTACCATCAACGGCACAAGCCTTACCTGCTTCAATTCCAAAAACGGACAATTCAGTGTAGCGATCATTCCTTATACTTACGAGCACACCAATTTTCATGAATTAAAAGAAGGAGACGAAGTCAATTTAGAATTTGATATCATTGGAAAATATATCCAAAGGATTGTTAAAGGCTATAATTGAATTGATTAAAAAATAAGAAGCGGTAACCCTCTGTTTAAAAGTGGGTTACCGCTATTCATTTAAACTAATATTTAATGTTCTATTTTTTATTTGAAAACAATCCAAACCTTATTTAAATGCCGATATACCGGTAATTTCATTTCCTAAAATCAACAGGTGGATATCATGTGTGCCCTCATAAGTCACGACAGATTCGAGGTTCATCATATGCCGCATGATAGGATATTCTCCTGTAATCCCCATTCCCCCATGAATTTGCCTTGCTTCTCGGGCGATGTCCAAGGCCATGGCGACATTGTTTCTTTTGGCCAAAGAAATATGGGGAGTAGTTGCTTTTCCTTCATTCATCATCACACCCAATTTCCATGTGATCAGCTGTGCCTTTGTGATTTCAGTGAGCATTTCTGCCAGTTTTTTCTGGATCAATTGGAAGGAACCGATCGGTTTGTCAAACTGAATTCTTTCCAACGCATATCTTCTTGCAGAATCATAACAGTCCATTGCAGCTCCTATAGCTCCACATGCAATACCGTATCTTGCAGAATCCAAGCACATCATCGGTGCCCCCAATCCGGATTTTCCTGGAAGGAGATTTTCTTTAGGCACTTTGACATTATCAAATACAAGTTCCCCTGTAGTTGAAGCCCTCAAAGACCATTTACCATGGGTTTCTGGAGTGGAAAAACCTTCCATACCTCTTTCCACAATAAGACCGTGAATCCTTCCATTTTCATTTTTTGCCCATACTACTGCTAAGTCAGCTTTGGGTGAATTGGAAATCCACATTTTGGCGCCGTTCAAAAGGTAGTGGTCTCCCATATCTTTGAAGTTGGTAACCATCCCGCTGGGGTTTGAACCGTGGTCAGGTTCAGTCAGACCAAAACAACCCAGCATTTCTCCCGATGCAAGTTTTGGAAGATACTTTTTACGTTGTTGCTCAGAACCGAATTTATAAATAGGGTACATCACCAAAGAGCCTTGAACCGAGGCCGTAGATCGCATTCCTGAGTCCCCTCTTTCCACTTCCTGCATGATCAGTCCATAGGCAATATAATCAAGACCGCCACCGCCATATTCTTCCGGAATCTGCGGTCCGAATGCACCGACATCTCCGAACTTTTTTACAATTTCATATGGGAAATGTGCCCGTTGTGCCCAGTCTTCTATATAGGGACTTATTTCCTTTTTTACGAAATCCCGGATGGAAGAACGGATCAACTTATGTTCCTCAGTCAACAGGTCATCTACCTGATAAAAGTCCACTCCTTCAAAAAGATCCTGTTTCAGTGATTTGTGTGCAATGGCAGTATGCTCCATAACTCTTTTGGTTTATTGGTAATTTAAATGGATTTTTACAGCACAATAGCCGTTTTCCAGCCATGAAATAAATAAGAAGCAAGGGAAAATACTACCTATTTGCTTAAAAAATTAAACTATGAGCCCAGTCAAATATCCAAAAGACGTTTTAGACAAAATAGAGCTACTTCAGGAAAAATTCAAAGCCTCGGGTCAGGATTTATCTTCTTACTTGGAAGGCCTTCTTTATGCTGATTATATGACTTATTGGGATTATATCAATCTCGATATGCTGCTTTCCTTGCAACAGCCCCGTACTTCGTTTAAAGATGAAAAAATCTTTATCATTTACCATCAGATCACTGAGCTTTATTTTAAGCTGATCATTTGGGAATTGGAACAAATAGCCGAAAAAAATCCCATTGATGTTGCTTTTTTTAAGGCCAGAATGGAAAGGGTAAACATGTATTTTGATCAATTGATTTCCTCTTTTGCGGTCATGTGGAAGGGGATGGAGAGAGAACAGTTTCTGAAATTCCGAATGTCATTATTGCCATCAAGCGGGTTTCAAAGTGCTCAATACCGAGTTATTGAAATTCTAGCCTGCGATGTGCAGCAATTACTCTTTATAGATATCAGGGCTAAAATGCAAAATGAGCTGAATGTAGATGTTTTGTTTGACAATCTTTATTGGCAACATGGAGCGGTGGAATTGGCCACAGGGGAAAAGACATTGACTTTAAAAACCTTTGAGAAGAAATACGGGAAAAGGCTCAAGGGATTTATAGCAAATTATAAAGACAGTAACATTTGGAGAAAATACCTTTCCTGTCCGGATAAAGAAGAGGAATTGACCAAACTGTTGAAAGAATTTGACCTGAAAGCAAATGTATTTTGGCCCTTGTCCCATTATAAATCTGCGGTCAGATACCTTCAAAGAGACCCTGTCGACATTGCTGCCACAGGTGGTACCAACTGGCAGAAATATTTACCGCCCCGTTTTCAAAAAGTCATTTTCTTTCCCGATTTATGGACAACTGAGGAAAAAAACGACTGGGGAAAAGGCTGGGTAGTGAAGGAAATATTTGGGGAGGAATGATGTTTGAGAAAGACTTAAGACTTAAGACACAAGAAACAAGAAACAAGACACAAGATATAAAATTTGAGATTCAAGACTTGAGATTTGAGATCTGGATAAATTGGGAAAAAATAGAGATAGAAAGCAAGTGAAATAAGTCACTTGAAAATAATATTGTGAAAATTGCTTCTTTCAAGTTACTCTGGGCGCTTTGAATTTTGCTGAAATTGTTTCTTTTGTCTTACTTCTCATGTCTCATATCTCACATCGCGTATCTCCCATTTCAAATCTAAACTTTAAGGATAAATACCTTACAACATGAAAAAAGAATTACAATTACAATTGACTCCGGAGGAAGCTTATGATGAGGAAGTTTTTCAGGAAACAGTCTTGAGAAGAATGGGATTGGCTTCTGAAAATCAGGAAATCATAGCTAGGCAGGTAAAGCGATCCATTGATGCCAGGGGAAGACAGGTGAAGGTCAATGTCACAGCTGAAGTCTTTATCAAAGAAAAGCCCACTCCATTTTTGTCCTCCCCCAAAGCATATCAAAACGTCAGAAATAAAGAATCCATTATTATTATCGGAGCAGGACCTGCAGGGATGTTTGCGGCTCTGAGGGCGATTGAATTGGGTGTGAAGCCAATCATAATCGAACGGGGAAAGGATGTCAGGTCTAGGAGAAGAGATATCGCAGCCATCAATAAAGATCATATCGTTAATCCTGAATCCAATTATTGTTTTGGAGAGGGTGGGGCAGGAACCTATTCTGACGGTAAGTTATATACCCGGTCCAAGAAGCGTGGCGACATCCGAAGAATTATGGAAATTTTGGTTGCCCATGGGGCCACTGAAGAAATCCTGGTAGATGCACACCCCCATATAGGAACCAATAAATTGCCAAAATTAGTGGCAGAATTGCGGGAAAGTATTCTGCAGGCAGGTGGTGAAGTGATTTTTGAAACCAAAGTGGTTGATTTTATTTTGGAATCCAATGAAATCAAAGGTGTAGTGACAGCTGATGGGGAAAAAATTTTAGGTAAAGGTGTAATTCTGGCTACTGGCCATTCCGCAAGAGATATTTTTCATCTTTTGCATCATAAAAAGATTTTGATTGAAGCCAAACCCTTTGCATTGGGCGTAAGGATAGAACATGCACAAAATCTGATAGATCGGATTCAATATCATTGCACTGTGGATAGAGGGCCTTATCTTCCCGCTTCCTCGTACTCATTGGTACATCAGACCACTTATCATGGAAAACAGAGAGGAGTTTTTTCTTTTTGCATGTGCCCGGGCGGTTTTATCGTTCCTGCGGCTACTTCCCCGGGAGAAATTGTAGTAAATGGCATGAGTCCAAGTAGGAGGGACAGCAAATTTGCCAATTCAGGAATGGTAGTAGCAGTTGAATTGGAGGACCTGCCCCAATATCAAAAGTATGGGCCATTGGCTGCCATGATGTTTCAGGCCGAAGTAGAACAGAAGGCTTGGAAACTAGGAGGGGAGTCTCAAACTGCCCCAGCACAACGCATGGTGGACTTTACTCAAAAAAGGCTTAGTAAGAATTTATTGGAGACCTCCTATCAACCAGGTCTTTTATCAGTGGATATGTATGAAATGCTTCCTGATTTCATTGCTCAAAGACTCAAACAAGGTTTGTTGGCCTTTGGTCAAAAAATGAAAGGCTATCTCACCAATGATGCACAGATAATTGGAGTGGAAAGCAGAACATCTTCACCTGTGAGAATCCCACGTGATAAAGAGAGCTTTGAACATCCTATTATCAAGGGATTATATCCATGTGCAGAGGGGGCAGGTTATGCCGGAGGAATTGTATCTGCCGCAATGGATGGTGAAAGATGTGCAGAGAAGTTGATTGAAAAAGTGTTTGGTTAAACCTTAAAATCATACTTTGGCTCCCATTTTTCTCTCGTTCCTTCATAGATTGATTTGTTGGCAAGGGCGACTGAAACAGCTGTTTTTCCGGCATTCATGACGTTGCAGCTAGGAAGTTCTTTTGAATTCAGACATTTATAAAAATCCTCTAAGGCATAAAAACTTCCGTCCTTTGTTGGGTTGTCCAGTATTCTCACTCCTTTTTTATCTGAAGACCAACTCAATTTGGTGGCCCCGGATACACCGTCCACCTGTTCCAAAACAGATTTATTGTTTGGTTCAGGATAAAAAAATCCTTCATTGGTCAGGAGTGATACCATTCCTTTACTTCCTTTGATTTTGAAGGAATATCCTTCATGTTGGTTGGCACAGGTAGCGCCAAAATTCCCAATCATATCTGAATTACCATATCGGATGGCTACTTGTACATTGTCAAAGGTTTCTCTTCCATCTTTGAAGAAATCGATTCCCCCTGTCCCTATAATTTCGGTAGGAGTAGTATCAAATGCCCAATTGATAAAGTCAATTTGATGGGAAAGGAGTTCTGCTACCAAACCTCCAGAATATTCTTTATACATTCTCCAATTGATCTGCCTTTCCAAATCGAAAGAAGGAACAGGACGCCTCCAATTGTGGTTTCGGTCCCACCGTGCTTCGATTTGCGTTACTTTTCCCAACCAGCCTTTTTCAATCATTTCCTTCACTTTGAAGTAAAGCGGGGAATACCGGTACTGATGCCCCACCTGAATAGTCTGTTCGGGATATTTCCTTGCCAATTTGTTCAACTGAATGGCTTGTTCAATGTTGAAAGTCATGGTTTTCTCCAAAAAAAGATCTTTGCCTGAATCCAACACGGCCTTGGCATGGTCAAAATGAAGATAAAGGGGAGTGGCAATTAGAATGACATCCAAATCTTTTTGATCAATCAGACTTCTGTAATCCGAATGAAATTTAATACCCGTTGGAAATTTCTCTTTTGCTTTGTCCAACCTAAATGGAAGGTTGTCACAAATGGCTTTTACTTGGAACTTGTCAGGCATGGAGTTCATAACTTGATGTAGACCTGAACCTCGGTCACCATAACCCAAAATACCTATGCTATAAGGCTTATCATTTTCTGATTTGACAAAACCTGAAACGACAGGAACAGGAATCAAAGCACCAGCTGATAGCAAAGCGCTTATTTTGACGAAATTTCTTCTTTTCAAAGCAATGATTGTTTTTTAGTTAATTAGTTTTTGAAATTTAGGAAACTTTTTAAGGAATCAAAAAAAGGATTTTAAAATTGGAGTTAAAGTCCAATAATTACATGGGAGTAACAATATTCCGACATTTCCTGCCGCATAAGAATTGGAATTTGTGCAATAGTTTCAGAGATTGGCTAATATTGATAATTCAAATTAAGAAAAGATGCTTTTTGCTATTGTGGATATAGAAACGACAGGAGGGAATCCTTCACAGGGTGGAATTACAGAAATTGCTGCCTTAGTCCATGACGGTGAGAAAATTGTAGATCAGTTTCATACTCTTCTGAATCCTGAAAGATTTATCCCAGGGTTTATAACAGGTCTGACCGGAATAGACCAACAGATGGTGGCTGATGCTCCAACTTTCCAGGATATAGCCAATAGACTTTTTGAGTTTTTGAAGGACAAAGTATTTATAGCCCACAATGTCAATTTTGATTATTCATTTATCAGGGAGGCATTCAAAAATCACGGATATACTTTTGACGTTCCAAAATTATGCACTGTTAGACTGAGTAGAAAGGCTTTTCCGGGATACAGATCTTATGGACTTGGAAGGATTTGCGAACAATTATCCATCAAAATTGAAAATCGGCATAGGGCTTATGGAGATGCCGCCGCAACAGCAGTTTTATTTGAAAGGATTTACCATACAAGTCCGGATTTGGTTTTTGGTAGTTTGAGAAAAAACAACGGAGAAGCATTTTTACCACCAAATATCAGTAAAGAACTTTACCTTAAAATCCCTGAGACCACGGGTGTATATTATTTTCATGATACCAAAGGTCAGGTTATTTATGTGGGAAAGGCTTTGAATATCAGGAGTAGGTTTAAAGGTCATTTTTCAGGAAATGTACTTGATTCTGAAAAAACGAAACTCAGGTCAGAAATCTATGATGTCAGTTGGGAAATCACTGGGAGTGAATTTTTGGCATATTTATTTGAACTATTGGAAATTAGAAGGTTATGGCCAAAATATAACAGAGCTCAAAAATTCAAGTCCAGTTCATGGGGACTATATCAATATGAAGATAGCCAAGGGTTTATCCGGTTTCAGATTGGAAAATCAACCAAGGGTTTGTTCCCATTGATTCAATTTGACAACCATTCAGAGGGATGGAAATTTTTGATGGATAAAATCAAGGAATATCAACTTTGTCCCAAATTGAGTGGAATTCAAAAAGTACCGAATGCGTGTTATGATGTGAAAATCGGATTGTGTAAAGGAGCTTGTTGTGATAAGGAGGAAAGTCTTTCTTACAACAAAAGGGCAAAGGAATTTATTGGTCTCCTGCGCCAACATTCCGGAAATATTATCATAAAAGACAGGGGAAGGTCTGACTCAGAAGAAGCAGCATTGTATTTTGAAAATGGAGTTTTCTCCGGTTACGGATTCTTTTCTAAGGAAGATGACATAAGGGCTGATACAGAAATAATGGATCAAATTAAAAGAGTAAAGCAATATCCCGACTCAAAATATATCCTTAGGACATTTTTGTCTAAAATCCCCATTGATCAGATCAAAATGGTAAAATCAAAAGGAAGTTTATTTTAATTTTTTTAAGCTTGAAAAAAAATGCTGATTTATTAAATAAGTTGAATTTTTGGAAAAAGTGTATGCAAAAAATAGAAAGAAAAAAGCGATGAAATCACTTGGGATTTCATCGCTTTTGATTTTAAAGGGCTAATGCTGCCAGCCCCAATTGTTTTTTAAATGGTTTAATCAAGTTTCCGATTTTATTGTTGTATTTCCCTAAAAGTTGCTGGCCTAATAGACCCATAAGGAAATTCTGTCTTGTTTTTTTCAGATCCAAAAACTGGCTTTTTTTAGTATCATCACCAGCAGCACTGTTCAAAACTTTGAAAATGTCATCGGCAAAGCTTTTATTGTTGTCTTTCAACTTTGAAGTTTGGTCTGCATTTAGACCAAGTCCTTCGACATTGTTTAAAGCCCCTAAAAGTTGGGTTTGTAAATCCATTCCCGGAACCTTGGGAATTTGTGCCTGGGCATCAACTGTAAATAATGCACCAAAAAGCAAAGCGAAAATAGCAATAGTTGTTTTCATATGTGTCTCTAAAATATTTCTTTCAAAGTTAAATGATTTGTATGGGATTAATTTTGATTTTTTAATTTTTGCTTACAAAAACTTCCTTGATTGCCTCCAAATAGCTAAATCCGTGCCCTTCGGTTGGGATGATATAATTTCCTTCCAAAAACTCATTCCAACAGCAAATCATTACGGTATTCCCATTTGTAGCTTTATATTTTTCAGAATGTTTTTGAGCATCCAATAACTTGGCCTTAAATGTAGATTTGTTGCTGATGACTTTGTCTTTATCCGGTTCACTTGGAAATCCGGTCTGCTGAGGCCATGTACCTCCTGCAGGTCTTTGGTCCCAGCCCATAGCTACAGGAACTTGATATTCAAAATTCTTATCATCCTTATATAATTCTGACCATTTCTCCCAATGCCCCTTATAAGTTTCACGCATATCAGCGTAGCTTCTGTTTTGCTTTTCATAGAAACTATGGTACAGATAAGTGGTCATTCCCTCAAAACCCATGCTTTTCAATCTTGGCACGTAATCCTGAAAAAGCATTTTCCCTGTATATTTACCACCTCTCCATGGTTCTCTTGGATTATTGGCTTCCCATTTTGTCGGCAAGGCATATGGCATTTCATTGGGCATCATATTTCCTGATGCTACAGCAATAAATTTGATCCCTTTCAATCCGGCCTTTTGAGCAAGACTTTTGGACCTGTCCAATAATTCTTTCATGGTAATACCATAAAAAGAAGCCCTTGATTCGGTATCCTGTGGAAAATAGAAATACACAATAGGTCTTCCATCTTCATCCCTCAAATAGTCTTTTCTTTTGAAATATTTGTCTATCCACATTTGGGTGATTTTATCATGCACCTGAAGATAAAGCTCTTTAGTTGGTGCTTCGCCTCTGTAATTTCTACCTGCTGCTAAACTTGCGGGGGAACCAAGGTCAAGCCAACCCATCCACCTTTCATCACTGTCATCGCACCAATTGATGGCCCATTTTATTTGTTTGGATTCGGGTAGTTTTTGATTTTCCTGGAGCAATACCTCCAATTGGTCTGTCCATTGCTCTATTCCTGGTACAGCCACGCGACCATCTCTATTATTATCTCTTTTCCAACCAGCAGGGTAATATATTTTGGATTGAGGACCGAAGTTCAAATGATAATAATAATGTCTACCAAAAAACCAGTCATAGGCAAAAAAATCTATTCCATATTCTTTCATATATTCCAGTTGTTTTTTGGCCGATTGTGGGTCATCTCTTTTATAAAAACCATTGAGACTGGCATGAGGCTTTCTTTCCAAAAAAGGGCCTTCATAGGGATATTGTCGGTTATAAATCCTTCCTCTAGGTCCCCAAGCTCCGGTATTGTTCGAGTGACCGCAATTTTCCTTACCTGCCAGACAGGCCCAGAAACTGTCCACATCTACGTTTGGATCGGGTGATAAATTCCAACTTGGCATAAAAAAAACGCCCACTTGATGTTCTTTCTGATTGGATTGGGTTTCTGTTCTTGCGGATAATGGAATAAATTGAGTTGATTGTTCAGGATTGACATTAGTTGGAATATTGATATTTTCCTCAGAAATATCCTGATCTTCTATTGCAATATTCTGGACTTCGCAACCATTTGGGGCAAGGCTTAAAAAAGCAAGCGAGATAATTATTGTAATGTAAATTTTCATAATCTCTAATTATAATCAATTCTGAATTTATATAATCCTATAAAAATAAAAAGCCGTCGAAATCATTCCACGGCTTTTTATAAATATATTTTAAATGTTTGCTATTTACGCTTTATTGCTTTTTTCGCAGCCTTCACAATATTCTCCGCATTTAACCCATATTTTTCCAATAGCTGAGTCGGAGTACCGGATTCACCAAAGGAATCATTCACACCGATATATTCCAGTGGGGCAGGAGCATTTCTTGAAAGCACCTGAGCAATACT
>CAZLJT010000115.1:0-11246 GCA_964559905.1 uncultured Aquiflexum sp. | reverse complement strand
CCGGTTGTCTGTTTTGATACCAGAAAATTTTCATTGATTTGTTTGACATCCAGATGTGGCTTTTCTGGGGTTAATGAAAGCGGTAGAAAGAAACCTTCTGCTGATTTGGCGATTACCTGGCCGTTGGTGGTCAGTTTTGCTTCCTCCCAATTGCCTATGAATCTTGTTTGTTTATCCGAGTTATCATAAACCCAATAGTCATTGCCCTTTTTTGCTAAAACAAGGCTATATAATGTCTGTATTTTGTCATATTCAACGGGGAAAATTTGTTCTCCGTATTCATGAAAAACTCCCTGACCATTTTTCCCTTTTACTACAATCCAAGGTTGGTTATATGCAATTAAGTAGGCCGCATCTAGGCTGATAAATGGCCTGTAATCTTTGCTCAGTAGCTTTAGTTCCTGATTGGCTGAACTGATTCTTACTGATTCTCCAAGGATACTGATTTTGTCATATTCAATTCTGGATTTAAGCCTGAATTCCTGGTCATATACCTCATAACTTTGGGCCAAAGCAATATTTGCGGAGGCCAAAAAAAATATTGAAATCATGCCTATTCCCAAGGCTTGGTAATTCTTCATAGGATGATAATGGTTGAAGTTTTAAATTAAAGGGAGAGTTACCCAAAAACAAATGCAAATGAATACTTTTATCCGAAAAAATTGCACGCTTTTATTTAAGGGGCCGAAATACCTATTCTTTGTTTTGATTTTGTTTTTCCAAATCAAACAAATCAGAAATGATATCAATCATTTTATCAGCCTCATCTCTCTGACAGGCAGCTCTAAGTTGTACCACAGGCACTTTTAGAATTTTCTGCATCATGCTCTTGGTAATTTTCTCGATAATCTCAATCTGCTTTTGATCTGCATTTTTGAGAAACCTTTCCATTTCTTCCTGACGGATTTGTTCGAGCGCATTTTTAAGCTTATTGATGGTTGGGAAAACCATCATTTCCTTTTTCCAATTGTAAAAGTCGTCGATACTTTCAGCAATGATGGTCTCCACATGAGGTATTGAAGCCATCCTTTTTTCAAGTGTTTCGGATGCCTTGCTTCTGATATTGTCCACATTATACAAGATTGCTCCGGGCACATCTTCTATAGAGGTATCTATACTTCTGGGAACTGATAAATCAACAAAAAGCTTGTAACTCTGAATATTCATTTCCTTCACCATTGATTTGGTGATAAAAGGCTCAGATTTCATAATGGAGGACACGATCACATCCGCATTTTGCATCGCTTCTTTGCATTGCTCAAATGGAACAACTGTGAATCCCAACTCATCTGCCAATTGTTTGGCTTTATCAAATGTTCTGTTGGTAATGGTGACCTTTGCTTCAGGAATATGGACCATATTTTTTGCAACATCCTCTCCGATTTCACCTACACCAATCAAAAGTACCCTAGGTTGATAGGTATTTGATGTGAGCTCTTCAATGAGTTCAACTGCCGCATAGGATACAGAAGCGGCGCCATCCCTAAACGCAGTTTCCTGTACCACACGTTTATTGGTAAAGAAAACAGTGTGCATCAATCGGTGAAGAAATGGACCTGCTAAATCCAAGTCAGCAGAAGCCTGGTAAGCTCTTTTAACCTGATTGGCAATCTGCATATCGCCGACTACCTGAGCTTCCAATCCCATTGAAACCTTAAACAGGTGTTCTATAGCTTCTCGATCGTCATTAAGTACTTTAAAGTATTCCAAGTAATCGACGACATTGGCCAGTCCTTTTTCAAGGCCAATAAGTTTTATGATTTCAGCACTTAACTCCAGTTCGTGGGAATAATAGATTTCAGTTCTGTTACAGGTCGAAAGAATGAGCGTGTCAGTTAGGCTAAAGAATTCTTTGAGTTTAACCAAAAGAGTCTGTATAGAACCTTCATCCAAAGAAATAACCTCCCGTATCTGTACCGGAGCATTTTTATGTGATAAACTTATAGCTCTAAACTTTTTTTGCATTATGTAAACTTTCTAGCGCAAATTTAATTCAGATTCTATAGGAAAAGAATATTTTGATTCTTTGAGTTCTAATTTAAAATCTGTCTAAATAAGTCTTGGGATTAGATATTGATAAGGTGACTTTAATAACTAAAATTGTATATTTAAATCAATTGTATTAAATTTTCATGTCAATATAATGTAGTTAGTCTAAAATTGGTTTCACTTTTCTCTTCAGTTTTTTATGAAAGCGAAGTTATATTTTTTTCTAAAATCTTATTTTGGGTTTTCACAGCGTGAATCCAGAGGCTTGGTAATTGTTTTTCCTGTAATATTCCTGATATATCTTTTCCCATCCGTTTATGATTGGATGCTCACCAAGAAAAATGAACAGCAATATGAGCAATATTTGGAAAAAATAGATAGTCTCATCCAAGCAGGGTGGCAACCTTATAAATCTAACCTGAATTTCTCTAATTTAACTTTCAATCAAGATACCTCCAAGAACAGAACCAATTATCAGAGACCAAAATCCCCACAGTTAAATAAGTTGCTTTTCAATGAGGCAGACTCTATTGTACTGCAAATTGTCCCCGGTATAGGGCAGACAATGGCCGGTAGAGTGGTGAAGTTCAGGGAAAACATAGGTGGAATTCACCACAAAGACCAGTTACTTGAGGTTTATGGAATGACACCGGAGGTCTTGGAAAGGGTTTTTGAGTATTTTGAATTTCATCCCGAAATATTCAGGAAATTGGCAATCAATCAATCAGATGTCTCTTCATTGGCACAACATCCCTATATCAATTATGGCGCCGCAAAAGTGATAGTGGCTTATCGTGAACAGCATGGATCCTATACTCAGGCAGATGATTTGCTCAAGATAAAAATCTTCAATGAGGAATGGCTGGAAAGATTAAAGCCATATTTGGAGTTTTAATGGGAATAATCGGACAAAGGCAGAATTAGTATTGTTTAAAAGGTGGATTTTCCTCAAACCATCATATCAATAAACTTTTTCCCCACCTATATAAGTGGCGAATACTTTGACATTTCGAAGATCAATTTCGGGACATAGTATAATGTCTTTTTCAAGAACCACAAAATCCGCAAGCTTTTCCGGTTCAATACTTCCTTTCAAATGCTCTTCAAAATTTGCATAAGCCGCCCAGATGGTCATTCCTTTCAAAGCCTGTACGCGAGTAATTTTATTTTCGGACTGAAATCCATTTTCAGGAAAATTATTGGCATCTTTTCTAACTACCGCAGCATGAAATCCATATAAGGGATTGATATGTTCAACAGGGAAATCACTTCCTAAAGCAAGCATGCCATTCTGGTCCAAAAGATCTTTATATGCATAGGCAGTCTTAATTCGCATAGGCCCCAACCTTTGACCCGCCCAATACATATCGGAAGTGGCATGTGTGGGTTGTACCGAGGGGATAATGCTATAAGCAGCGAATTTTGACATATCTTCATTACTGACAACTTGGGCATGTTCAATTCTCCACCTGAGGTCATTTTTGCCTTTTAAATATTTGGCATAAATATCCAAAAGCGTCCGGTTAGCAGAATCTCCTATACAATGTGTATTCATCTGGAATCCGTTATCATAAATTCTTTTTGCCAATGCATCAAAATCAGCCGGATTTTTTAATAAAAAACCATAATTACCGGCATGGTCATGGTATGGTTTTAGCAGAGCGGCACCCCTGGAACCAAGAGCCCCGTCACCATAAATTTTAAAGCTTCTGACAGTGAGAAAATCATTTTGGACAGGACCGGTCGTAAAAAAATGTTCCATGTTTTCTTCAGTAGGATTGACCATGGCATAGACCCGCATTTTGAGCGAGCCCTCTTGATGCATTTTTTCTATCAAGTCAATTGTTTCTTTTTCCAAACCGGCATCCACAACCGAAGTAAGTCCAACTGCAAAGCAATTTTCCTGGGCTGAAATCAGGGCATTTCTTGATTCTTCAATACTCCATGCAGGGATATGGGTAGAAACCAATTTGATGGCATTATCTATCAGAACTCCGGTAGGTTGTTTGTCTCTAAGAATTACTTTTCCGCCTGTCAATGTTGTTGTTGCCGTAACTTTACCTAAATCCAAAGCTTTTTGGTTTGCCAAAGCAGCATGCCCATCTATTCGTGTGAGCAGCACAGGAGTATTTGGGAATATGGAATCCAATTTTTCTTTGGTGGGAAATTCCTTACTTTCCCACAGATTCTGATCCCAACCCTGTCCAAGTATCCATGCAACATCCGGGTTTTTGTCCGCATGGTCTTTGACTCTTTCGACCAACTCCTCTTCGGATTCTGTTCCAAGCAGATCAGCAACTCCTAAGCCCAGCCCATACCTGTAAAAATGAGAATGGGCATCAATAAACCCCGGGTAAATGGGTCTGCCATCCATATCAATCGTCTCTTCTGACTTGTATTTCGACAGAATAGACCGGTCGCTACCAATTTCAATGAATCTATTGTCTTTAACTGCAAATGCCTGCAAAATCGAAAAGCCTTCGTCAACTGTGTAAATGACTGCATTGTGCACAATGAGGTCTACTTCTTCTTGTTTAGGATTACAGGAAAAAACACATAAACTGAAAAAAATCATAGAAAGGATTGGGATATTTTTTTTCATTTTATAAAGTTTGATTTATAATAGTAATGTAAAACCCGGCATATTTGTGCTATGAAGTTGTCCAGCAAGGATTTTTTGACAGAATCCTTAAATTTCCCCCAATTTGAGTTTGAATTGACTGAGCGTAATGGAAAATTAAGCATTTTCGATTCACTTAGAAAGAAGTTTCTCATATTGACACCGGAAGAATGGGTCAGGCAGCATATGATTCAATTTCTGGTCCAATTTAAAAATTATCCAAAAAGTCTTTTTGCGCTGGAAAAAGGATTGAAATATAATGCTGTGCAAAAAAGATTTGATATTTTGGTTCTTGATAGGATGGGAAAACCCTTTTTGCTAATTGAATGTAAGGCCTCCGATGTAAAACTTTCTCAAAAAACAGCAGAACAGATAGCTGTATATAATAAATCAATAGAAGCCCCATTTATTGGGGTGAGTAATGGAAGACAGCACCTGTTTTTGGAATTGGCAGGAAATGGTACGGAATATATTCAATTAAATGAATTACCCAATTTCCCAACTAATTAATGTGATTTGTGTCATGTTTTCTGTTATCTTTGGATGTGAAAATCAAACACTCAATTTGACAAAACTGCCTAATGAAAGTCCAACAAAAAAGCACACCCTGTGAGCTTTGTATGAGCAGAAAGTTCTCACTTTTCGCAGATCTTTCTGAGCAACATCTTTGTCATCTATCTGACAGCAAGAACTTTATAACTCATAAAAAAGGTCAGATTCTTTTTTATGAAGGAACAAAACCACTTGGTATTTTTTGTATCAATGATGGTATTGTCAAGGTATATAAGACTGCTTCAAATGGAAAAGAACAGATATTAAGATTGGCAAAAAAAGGTGATTTTTTAGGATATTCCTCCCTTTTGGGTGAGGAATCCTACTCAAATTCAGCCACTATCGTGGAAGATGCCAAAATCTGTTTTGTGCCTCGGGAATCGTTTCTTAAGGTCCTTGCCGAAGACACCGGATTCCATAGGAGAGTCACCAAAGCCCTTTGTCACGATTTGGGAGTAATGGAAGAAAAACTGACCGATGCAACTCAAAAATCCATCAGAGAAAGGTTGGCTTTTACACTTTTGAAACTGAGTGAAACGTATGGAATAGATGGTTCTGCTGGGGAAAAAATTGATATTATTCTCACCAGAGAGGAAATTGCCGGATTGGTTGGAACCGCAACAGAAACGGTAATCCGGTTGCTTTCAGAATTCAAAAAAGATGAGCTTATTGATTTTGAAGGAAAGAAAATTATAGTGTTGGATAAAAAAGGACTTGCCAGGCTTTCGGATTTTTACGGGTAGATTTTTTTTCTCTCAGTTAAGTTTTTTAGAACGCTGATGACGCTGATAGAACAGATTTTCACAGATTTATTTATCTGTTTGCATCCTAAAAATCAGCATTCTATTCAATGGCACTCAAGGTAATTAAATTTTGAGCTTAGGCGGATTTTCTAAAGTGCACTTAAACTAACTTCCTATTTTGTAATATCAGAAATCTTTTTGAACCTGTTTTTGTTGTCCTAACATGAATGTCCGTCTAACCCTGATTATATTGTTCTTATCAATCAGCTCAGCATCCTTTGGGCAAAGTCTTGCTTTTAAAACCCTCCTTAAAGGATATTATGATAAAGATTTCCCCATTGTTTATCCTGATCAAAACAAGATTATTGAAAGCGCTCTGTTTTTGGATACCCGTGAAAAAGAGGAATTTGAAGTAAGTCATCTTCAGGGAGCGAAATGGGTCGGTTATGAAACTTTTTCATTGGAAAGCCTTCAGGATATACCAAAAGATGAAACTATTGTTGTTTACTGCTCTATCGGTGCGAGAAGTCAGGATATAGGGAAAAAGCTGAAATCTGCCGGTTACAAAGAAGTCTATAATTTGTATGGGGGGATTTTTCATTGGGTAAATGAAGATTATCCGGTATATAAAAATGAAGAGGAAACAGATGAAGTTCATGCATTTAGTAAAATTTGGGGTATTTGGCTTGAAAAAGGGAAGAAGGTATATTGATTTGTCATACAGGCGACAGGATTTGTTTTTCAGTTGGGTTAGTTTTGTAATCTGATATTTGTTAAAAACAGTAAATCTAAAAACCATTTGGGCTTTCTTCATGAAAATATTTATAACCTTAATGTTTGTCTTTTCTTTTTTGTCCTGTCAGGGATCAGACTTGGGTCAAAAAAATTCAAACCCACCTGATCATCAGATTTTCGATGAATTGCTGAAAAAACATGTCAGCAAAGATGGTGTAGTTAATTATAAGGGATTTATCAGTGATAAGGAAAAGTTTGAAAAGTACTTGGACCTTTTGAGCAACAATGCGCCGGATAGGATTACTTGGAGTAATAACGAACAATTGGCCTATTGGATAAATGCGTATAATGCGTTTACGGTTAAATTAATCGTAGACAATTATCCGGTCGTAAGTATTCAGGACCTGCATCCCAAAATCAAAATACCTTTGGTAAATACAGTATGGCATATCAAATTCTTCAAGATTGGTGGTGAAGATGCAAACTTGGATGAAATCGAGCACAAGATTTTGAGAAAGGAATTTGATGAGCCACGAATTCACTTTGCCATTAACTGTGCATCTTTCTCCTGTCCACCGCTTTTGAATGAGGCCTTTTTCCCTGATAAATTAGAAGATCAATTGAATAAGGTTGCCAAATCATTTATCAACGATCCCAAGAGAAATATAATCCGACAGGAAAAGGCTGAATTATCCCAGATTTTTTCATGGTTTAAAGGTGATTTCACTAAAAAGGGAAGTTTAATTGATTATATTAACCAATATTCTGCAGTGAAAATCAAATCAAACGCTAAAATATCCTACCTAAATTACGACTGGTCACTTAATGAATAAGCCCAAAAAAAGAGTTGTTATCATTGGAAATGGGATTTCCGGAATTACCTGTGCCCGGCACATTAGGAAGAAAGATGGAAATGCTGAAATTCTGGTAATCTCGGGTGAAACTGATCATTTTTTCTCCCGTACGGCACTCATGTATATTTACATGGGACATATGAAATACGAACATACCAAACCTTACGAAGACTGGTTTTGGGAGAAGAACAATATCCTGCTGAAAAAAGCATGGATAAATACGATTGACTTTGAAAGAAGGATTTTAAAATCTGCCGATGAAGAGATAGGTTATGATATTCTGATTCTGGCTACAGGTTCAAAACCCAATAAATTTGGATGGGTTGGTCAGGATTTGGAGGGGGTTCAGGGGCTCTATTCTTATCAGGATTTGGAATTGATGGAGGAGAATACCAAAGGGATAAGAAATGCGGTTGTAGTTGGTGGTGGGCTGATAGGTATTGAAATGGCAGAAATGCTGAGATCCAGAAATATTCCTGTTACATTTTTGGTAAGGGAAGAAAGTTTCTGGGACAATGTCCTCCCAACTGAAGAGTCCAATTTAGTCAACAGGCATATCCAAGAACATCATATTGACTTAAGACTTCGAACAGAATTAGATGAAATCCTTGGTGATCAAAATGGACGGGTAAAATCCGTGAGGACGAAAAACGGTGAAGTCCTGGATGCACAGTTTGTTGGGTTGACCGCAGGGGTGAGTCCCAATATTGGGTTTCTAAAAAACAGTGGTTTAAAAATAAACAGAGGGATTTTGGTGGATTCCTATTTTAAGACAAATATAGAAGATGTCTATGCGATTGGGGATTGTGCGGAGTTTTATAATGCACCGGCGGCCGACCGAAAGAATATAGAACAGGTGTGGTATACAGGCAGAATGCATGGAGAAACCTTGGCGTATAATCTGACCTCAGGCCATTCTTTGCCCTATAAACCCGGTGTTTGGTTTAATTCTGCAAAATTTCTGGATATTGAATATCAAACTTACGGACAGGTTCCGCCATCTTGGGACGAATCCACATCAAGTTTTTATTGGGAAGATAAAGGAGGTAAAGCTTGTTTAAGGATACTTTTCACCAAAGCGGACAAAAGTATTTTAGGGGTTAATGGATTTGGATGGCGGTTACGACATGAATTTTTTGACAAAGCAATAAGCGAAAAATGGCCATTGGAGAAAGTTATTTTAAACCTGGACAAGGCAAACTTTAACACTGAATTTCACAAAAATTTCCATGAATTGGTCTTAAATCAGTATAACCAACAATTCGGTAAAAAACTGGTAGTGAAAAAATCTTCCTTTTTACAAAAAATTCTAGGATCAAGGGCATGAAAAATATTCAAAAAGTTGGACTGATTTTATTTGTTTTGGGTTTTATTGCCTTTAGCATGTTGCCTTTTTTTGGAAGTTATTTATTGGATAAAGAGACTGTTCAGCGGGAAGTAAAAAGCAACCATCAAGAGGTAATGGTAGATATTCTTTCGCCCATGTATGGAAAGGAATATTCCTCAAATTTTGAGTTTATTTCAGATTTCAATAAATATTTTGATGCTTATAATGATCGTCTCAAGTCCGAACAGGATTGGGATAATGTGATTTGGGATAACTATGTCTTTCCATTGACTAAAGCGGCGGCACAAGGCCCTGTAAGCGAATCCCCCTATTTATATTTGGCCATAACTATTGGATTGGCGGTTTTGGGTGCTTTTATCTATATTTTTCCTTTGTACAGGGGCGAAACGGATGGGATAAAAAACGATGGGATTTATTTCTCCTCCATGAAATCAAGGGGGATTTTGGGAATCATTACAGGAACATGGTTGATACTGTTTTATATCATTTTGTACTGGTTTCCGGAATACCTGACCAATATGGTTTTGATGGTAGACCCTCTTAGTTTGGCCCTTTCCGGCAATCCGGCAAGCCAATGGTTTTTGTATGGATTTATCTATACCCTTGCCATTCTGGTGATGGGCATCAGGATGTTCAGAAAGTATAAGGGAAATGCTTATCAGACCATCAGGACTGCTTCAGTGATGTTTTTCCAATTGGCTTTTGCCTTTTTGATTCCGGAGATTCTTGTATTACTGAATATGCCCTGGCATGATTTTAAGAATATCTGGCCTTTGGATTATTCATTTTTCTATGAGTATAGGATAGATGGGATGCTGAGTTCAGGCGCTTTGGGCATGTTTATGTTAGTTTGGGGGATTATCTTGATTGTATTGGGCGTTCCATTATTTACTTATTTCTATGGGAAAAGATGGTATTGTTCTTGGGTTTGCGGTTGTGGAGGTTTAGCTGAGACTTTGGGGGATCCTTACAGGCAATTGTCCGATAAATCCCTAAAGGCTTGGAAAATTGAAAGGTACTTGATTCATGGAGTTTTGGTTTTTGCAGTTGTCATGACCGCTGTGACCATTGTGAATTACTTTATGAAATTTGGACTTTTGGGTCAGGCCACAGATCAGCTGCACTCCATTTATGGTTTTATGATAGGCTCGGCTTTTGCAGGGGTTATCGGAACTGGGTTTTATCCTTTTATGGGTAATCGGGTATGGTGCAGATTTGGTTGTCCTTTGGCAGCCTATTTGGGTATTGTCCAACGATTCAAGTCAAGGTTCAGGATCACTACCAATGGGGGTCAATGTATATCTTGTGGCAATTGTTCCACCTATTGTGAAATGGGTATTGATGTCAGATGGTACGCACAAAGGGGGCAAAATATCGTCAGATCTTCCTGTGTAGGCTGCGGGGTTTGCTCTGCAGTATGTCCAAGAGGAGTCCTGAAACTTGAAAATGGAGAAGAAGCGGGAAGACTCAATGAAATGCCGATCATCATTGGAAATAAATCCATTACTGTAAAAGAGTAATACCAAACCGACATTAAAATAGTAATTCTATACAATTCTCGGAAGATGCTGAATTTGACGGTTCTCCAGACTTCCGACTTCGGTCTTCCGTCTCCCGTCCTTTTTGTAAGAGGATTTAGGATGGCTCATAGAATAGCAGTTTCCAACATATATCACCAACAAAACTGATAAAAAGGTCAATGTATCTCATTTATTTCTTTCTGTTAATTTATGTTCTGGCAATGCTGTTTGTATTGGTTTACAGCTTTGCTCAAGCTCATTTATTATATCACTTTTTTAGATTTAAAAATAAACCTAATCAAACGGCTGATCAAAATATGGATAAATTGCCTATTGTCACCGTTCAATTGCCAGTCTATAATGAGCTGTATGTGGTGGAACGGTTGATCGATGCGGTTGCTAAATTCAATTATCCCAAGGAAAAACTAGAGATTCAATTGCTGGATGACAGTACTGATGGAACTGCTGAGATTATTAAAAGCAGCATTAAAAAATATCCCGAAATTAATTTCCAATATATCCATCGAAAGCTTAGAACAGGTTTTAAGGCCGGAGCTTTGCGGGAAGGTCTGAAAGAGGCGAAGGGAGAATATATAGCCATTTTTGATGCGGATTTTGTACCTGATCCTGATTTTTTGATCAAGACAGTGGGTCATTTCTCCAATGAAAAAGTGGGCATGGTGCAGACGAGGTGGACTCATTTAAATGAAAATTATTCTCTATTGACCCGCCTTCAGGCATTTGCTTTGGATGCCCATTTTATGGTCGAGCAAATGGGCAGGAATCAGCAACATGCTTTTATTAA
Organism: uncultured Aquiflexum sp.; assembly: GCA_964559905.1. GTDB lineage: Bacteria > Bacteroidota > Bacteroidia > Cytophagales > Cyclobacteriaceae > Aquiflexum. Next base: position 80 of record CAZLJT010000115.1, on the reverse strand, counting down.
TTTCAACGGAACAGGGGGGATTTGGAGGAAAAGCTGCATCCTTGATGCTGGCAATTGGCAGGATGACACGCTTACTGAAG
>CAZLJT010000114.1:0-11297 GCA_964559905.1 uncultured Aquiflexum sp. | reverse complement strand
GCTGCTGGTCACACATGTATCGGTTACCACAGTCACGTTATATTTTCTTTACAAAGTATTGAATTCGCCTCAAAAATGAAGTTCGCCTTTATAAATTTTGATGGATTTCCGGACATGAGCTCTGGATTAATTAGAAATTGGGTCTTGTATGTTTCTCAAAAAAAATGACTGTCAGGCATTAAATTTGAATTGTAATTTAGCTCAAATTGGATTTTGAAATAAAATCAATAATAATAAGTGAAGTCAAATTGATTTCCTTTAAATTATACTAAACCTATAAAAAATAAATAAATGGAAATATTCCTTTTAACAGAAACATGGATTGCGTTAGCCACATTGACATTCCTGGAAATTGTCTTGGGTGTGGATAACATTATATTCATATCCATTATCTCCAATAAACTTCCAGAAAACCAGCAAGAAAAAGCCAGAATACTTGGGCTGGCATTCGCTATGATCTTTCGGATTGGTTTATTGCTTGGGATATCTTATATCATCAAATTCAATGATCCATTGATTACTGTCTTTGATTTTGATCTGAGTGGAAAAGATTTGATTTTGGCGTTTGGAGGTCTGTTTCTTTTGTTCAAATCAACTTTGGAAATCCATCACAAAATGGAAGGAAAAGCCGAAGAGGTAAAATCAAATACAGCCAAAGGTCTTTCTCAAGTGATTTTTCAAATTATTTTATTGGATGTGATCTTCTCATTTGATAGTATTTTGACCGCAGTGGGATTGGTGGATGAGGTGATTGTAATGATTGTGGCAGTAGTCATCGCCATGGTGGTAATGATGGTCTTTGCGGGCAAGATCAGCAATTTTATCAATAAAAACCCCACTCTTCAGGTTTTGGCTTTGTCTTTCTTGATATTAATAGGATTTATGTTGTTGGTAGAAGGGTTTCATGTAGAAGTTCCCAAAGGTTATATCTACTTTGCGGTATTCTTTTCCCTTAGTGTAGAACTGGTCAATATGCGAATTAGAAAGAATATTGATGGGAAAAAAGTAAAACTCAATCCAAGGATTGTGCAGAAATAACCTGTTTACAAAAAGCAGGTTTTAAAGTTTAATTAAAGCATACTCGTTTCTTTTTTAGTTGCAATTAAATAACCTGATTATAAAAAAAGAAGCTGCTCCTATGGGACAGCTTCTTTTTTTAAAAAAGTGGCAAAGTATTTTTATTTTAATCTACAAATAGCCTCTCGACTGTACTTTGACCGTTTCTATCAGTAATTACAAGAAGATAAACACCTTTTGCAAGTCCGGATACATCGAATTCAACATATCCGTTTTCTGTTAATTCACTTGTGATTTTGACTCCGGAAGATGAAAGTAGTTCCACATTGACCAAGCCTTCTATGTTTTTGGTTATGACAGAAACTATAGAACTGGACGGGTTAGGGAATACTCTAATTGATCCTGTCCTAATCTGTTGAGGGAACCTGAATGTCTCAGATTTTAATTGGCAGCCCAATTCATTCTCTATGACAACTTCATAATTACCGGCTCCTTGGATCCTGGTAGAATTGACAGTGGTAGTGGAAATAAGGACATTATTTTTAAACCAATAGTACGTATAGTCTCCTTCAATGGTATTCAGCAATCCTCTTTCGAAATAGATGACCGGTTCAGGTAGTTCAACCAAAGATGTTTCGGAAACATCTGAATAGGCAAAACATAAATTGGATTCCATCAAGACCCTGAACGATGCTGAGGCCCTGATAGCAGAAACTGTTATTTCATTCTTTCCATTGGATCCCTCTATAGGTTCCCATGTCATACCTTTATCCATTGAAATCTCCCAAGCTACTATATTGGTGAATTCTCCTCCTACAAATAAAAGGTTGAATTCACTTTCTGCACACACTTCATTTGGAGCTATAATCTGTCCAGGTGTAATATCACAGCGCAGTTCAAATCTTGCTTTGACAGGAAGGTGGTCAGAAGTAGTTGATAGATAATTTGTAATCAGATCAAATGGAGCAACTGCCCGTTCGGAGTTGACTATCCAATTGCTTTCCAGTTCATCAGAAATGATCATGTGATCTATCACATCTTCAAAACTAGGGAATGTCCTCAACCCGGCATTGCTTAGGCTTAAGGTGACCGGGATATAATTTTCGGGGTCATTGATATAATTAATGAATGATGTTTCCGAAGTGTTTACTGTTGGGGCAGTTTGCTCAGCGACAGTTTCGTCTAGATCATCATTATAATCTCCGAACAAGATCAAAGGAACATCTCCATAGTAAAAATCCAGAGAATCTTTCAGCACATTCACGTCATATCTTCTCATGGCGTACCTTGGATTAGCAGCACTTTCTCCACCTCCATTAGACCTTGTGTGTACGTTGATCAAATTGAATTTCTGTTGGACACCATCAATATTGGCTTTTATTTCCATTAAAAATGGTAGTCTTCCACTTGCCCAGAACCTATCTGGGGTTGAAGGGTATCCAACCAAATCTTCAGGAGTTACACCCTCCAGCAACACCCTGGTTTTCACCAATTCCACAACGTCCTTTTTGTAAAGGAAAATCAATTTTTGAGCCTCATCAAAGGCATCAGGACCTTGGGATGCGGCAGGGGAGACCACCGCTTCATATCCTTCCAATAGCTCCACCAGCTCATTGAATTTATCCAAACCTGTGATTTCTTGGAAAGCGTATACATCTGCATCCAGATCTTCCACGATCGTTTTAACATTCTGAAGTTGTAAATCGATATTAGAAGGGCCATTGGAAGGAGAACCAAACCACTCCACGTTCCAGGTTACAATATCAAAAGTATTTTCCCTTTCTAAAGTTGCTCCGGTTACAAACCCTCTTTGAATCATAATATCACCGCTTTCAAAAGCAATGGTGCCGCTAAAGGCTCCCATGTCATTAGGCGCAAACCTTACTGTGACAGTATTATTGGCAGCAGCTTCTGTCGGTTGGTATGTCAGGGACTCGAAGAAATCAGTTCCGTTTTTGGAAAATTCAAATCCTGGCACAGCCTTAATAGTCAGGTTTTCCACTGCATCAGATAAGGAGAAGTTAAACGTTCTGACCTCTGTCGAAACTGTTCCGGCGGGGATGATTCCAAAATGCCAGTAATCTACATTGCCGATAGTGTTGGTCAAGAATGGGGCAGGAGGCACATCTGAGTTATTAAGATTAAAATCATCCAAGGTCCAGCGAGTAGCACCTTCCTCAGGGGAAGACCTGTATTTGAAGGCTATTCTTACATTACTGTTTTTGAAAGCGACCAAATTAATTTCTTTGGAAAAGGTCCAAGTATTGGAAGTGGCAAATCTATCATTCAATTCGGTCCAATCAGCTTGAGCAGGATCTCCATCTATATAATTTGTGGACACCAATAATTGTAATCTTGGCCCTGCAAAGTTTGCTCTCGACCAGAAGGTAAGAATTGGGAAGTCAAATGCCGAAAGGTCATAGGCCGGACTAATCAACCAATCTTCATTCAAAACAGGACCTGATAAAAACCCATTCATTTGGATACCAAAAGGAGCATTTGCGAACTCATTGGTGCCGGCTCTGCCAAACTCCGTACAAACCCATTCCTGATCTCCCAAAACGCTCACAGAAGTCCAAACTGAAGGTAATCCATTAGGACAGGAGTTGTTGAAGTCTTCAGAAATATTAAATGGATCAACAACTGTGGCAGAAACTGTTAAATTCACCGGACTGGCGCCGTTGGTCTGATGAGATATATTCGATGAAAAAGTACCTGGAATACCGGAATCCAAAGCTACTGAGATAGCAACAGGATTGTCAAATTGATCAGCAGGAATTGTGATGGAGTTTTGGAAATTCACCCCATCCTCTGATATGGCAAATGGCGCTTCACTATTGATGATAATATCAGCAGTTAGATTTGAAGCAGTAATTTCATAGGTCAAAACAGGAACTGATTCGTTGATGGTTATAATTCCAAAATCCAGTGAAGTTGGATCCAAGTTAATGCCAGGTACAATTACCCCCGATGCATTTTTGACGATTCCAACAAATGATACCCCTACATTATCTGGGAAGAAATTGGTAACTCTTAGAGTGCCCCCTGAGGCGACAGTTCCGCCATTGGCAGATACATCGGAAGTACTGACAATTCTGAATTCAACATTGCCTGATAGATTTTTTAGTCCTGAAAGGTCAATTTCCTGATTATTGAATGTGGTCCCTACTTGCTCCCAAATTGCCAGATCACTGACGAAGTTGTCTCCGCTATATCTTAATGCCAGATTTTTAGGACCCGTGTTGGAAGATCTTGTTCCTAATTTCAGATTGCTCAGATCTACCAATTTGTCAGGCGCTACAGTGAAACCAAAAGTGAAAAATCTTTCAGACCCTTCATCCCATCCACTGGAGCTGATGGAGTTGAGGGCACTAGAGGCGCTAATATCGGCACCACGGGCAAAATCCAATGCCGTCAATCCAGCAGCCACTAAATCTGCAGTAGTAGCCAGCTGGTTGCCGGGTTCTCCGGTAAAGTCATAATTCAGAATGATTTCAGGTTCTACAACTGGAATTTCTCTGACAATCCCATTGAATTGGACAGGTAGAAAATTACCTGATGAAACAAAGAAATTTCCAACCCTTAACGTTCCTGCAGTTTGTATTTCTCCATTTGCTGCGGATCTATTGCCCCTAACTATTACTTTGAATTCTATGTCACCTGAAATCGGACCTATATTGGAAAGGTCTAAAGTTTCATTGGAGAAATTGGTTCCGGTATTGGTCCATTGCACTAAATCGGATCCGAAATTATCAATGCTATATCTCAAGGACAAATCACCAGGTCCGGTGTTTGAGGAGCGTGTAGCAATGACAAGGTTTTGTAATTCTACTTCAAATCCAGGCGCTATGGAAATACCAAAAGTAAAATAATCATTCTCATCTGTGCTCCAGCTGGATCCGCTTATTGAATTTGTTGCAGCTGTTGGGATAATTCCAGCACCTCTTCCGAAATTTTTTGCTTCAACATTTATACTTCCTGTTCCTGCCGTGAATTCTTGATTTCCTGGTTGACCGGCAAAATCCCACTGAGCGAGGGTAACTGCTGTTTCAGGTTCTGATTCATCGATAGGAGTAACTTCTCCATCTAAACTTACTGCCAAGTCACCCGGGAAAAAATTAGTGACTCTAAAGGTACCTGTAGGCGAAACTGTGCCGCCATTGGCTGAAACATTACTTGTACTTATAATTCTGAATTCAACATTTTCTGTTAATATGGGCAAATTGGAAAGATCAATTTCCTGGTTATTAAAATTAGTACCCACCTGCACCCAGGTTGCCAGATAGGTGCTGAAACCATCCACACTGTAGGTTAAGGCCATCTCACCCGGACCTGTTCCTGAAGAACGGGTTCCAATAATTAACTTGGAAAGTTTGGCTTGAAATCCTGCATCAATGCTTATTCCAAAATTGAAAAACCTGTTTTCTCCTGAATCCCAACCAGCAGAACTGATGGAATTGCCTGCAAGCGTTGGGGTTATGTCTGAACCTCGCGTAAAGTTCAAAGGAATTATATGAGTACTTCCAGTCCCGGAAGTAAATTCCTGATTACCGGGTTCACCCGCAAAATTCCAAGAGGCCAAAGTTTGAGCCTGTACATTAAATAGTCCAAAGACCATTAATGCAAAAATGAATAAGTTTTTAAGTAAATTTTGTTTCATGAATCTTTAAAATTGGAGTTAGAATAATCTTTTAAATCTAAGTCCAATTCATCCTAATTTCTGAAAAAGGAAATTATTAGATTGTTAAAAAATTGTTGGATAGGAGTGAAATGTTTTTTTTCTAAAAAAGAAAAATAAAATGTAGAAAAGGGATGATGGTGGATAGAATTCTCATAGGTCAAAAAAATATTATTTATAATAATAAATTTTATGATTTTAAGATCTGATTATACTGGATATAGTTTATTTAAAAAAAAATTGAGTTTTATTTTCTGACAACTCTTATGATTTCCCTGTTGAAGCCATCTACAATTTCAATTACTAAAATCCCTTTTGGCAAGTCTTTTACGATTTCATCTAAGATGATTGTTTCTTGATCAGTAACAAAGGTCTTTATTGACCTGCCATTTACTGTAGAAATAAATACATGGACTTGATCTCCCTTATTTTTTGCCAAGCCTTGAAACTTTAGAGTCAGTTTATTTCCTTCTAAGGGGTTAGGGTATATTAACCACGGTGATTCATTGAGTCCTTTCCGTTCAGGGACCAAAACAGAAATGACTTTGCTCATGTGAATTTTTTGATTGATGTCTTCTGTCCTAATCCGGTAATAAATCCGACCGCCTGTCTCGGGTAAAGTATTGTCATTAAAATGATAATTACCAAAACTCTCATTAAAACCATAACCTGCTACACTTCCCAGGTCATTGAAATTTGAGATTCCTAGGATAGATCTTTCGATAATGTATTGACAAGGAATTTTTTCATTCGGAGTTATCCACTCGATTTCAACGCTCCATGTTTTTTGGTTAAATTCAGCCTCAAATAAATCCCATTTTTGGGAAAGGAGAGACGACCATTCCACAAAATAATTGACTGTTATCGTACAGCCAGATGAATCAGTGATTGTAATGGCATAGGTTCCTGATGATAATTCAGTGATAGTATAGGAACTGCTTATGTCAGAAACAGAACCTGAAATTCCTGCGGGATCACTTTGCCAAGAGATATTATAAGGAGCATTTCCACCACTCATATCGACTCTTATAGCACCTGTGTTAGAATTGGTCATGCTTGGGGTGATTTCCACTAGGATATCAAATACGGGAATAGTTATATTTTTGGTAACAGCCCGGACGAAACCACTATTGTCTGTAGTCGTAAGCGATATAACATAACTTCCCGGCCCCGGGAAATTGAAAGATGGATTTTGTGCTACGGATGAACCCAATCCATTAAAATCCCAGACATAATTGTATGGAGGATATCCACCCACGGTAAGGTCTCCAAATTGTACCAATGGATTACAATAGGTAGCTATATAATTGAAATCAGGGAATAAAGGTATCGCAGCGACAAACCCGGATCCATTGAAATAACACTGGGAATTTCCATCACTGACTTCAGAACAGGCTGAATTACTGTTGGTAGACCATCTTATATAAACATTTCTCACTTCTACAATATCTCCCCAATTCCAAGTGAAATTATTGACGAATACAGGTGAATTTAGGACAACCTTTTGCTGGTTAAACAAACAAGCGTACCCTTGGGTGACGACGAGTTCGCCGTTTACATAGACATCATAGGTTGTTTTCAACGAATAGGCATTGGTCGAACTACCTGAAAAAGTGATAAAAATCTGTCCGGTTACCGGATCACCGATTTCGTAATCGTCATTGGGGGAAAATGGATTGCCATCGGCATTTCGCAAAGTAAAACTTTCCACAAAAATATTGTTTTGGGGACAGCTTTGGGAAATAGCCTGATGAATTGGCAATATGAAATGTAATCCCAAAACTAAAATGATGATCAGTTTGGTTTTCATATTAATAAAATTTTATTTAACTAAAAAAACGGGCTTTGCTTTTATTAGCTTATTGTGACTGGGTGAATCTACTATAAAGATAATATCAAAATCCATAAAAAAAAGGCAAATAAATCAGCTGAAGCTTAATGATTATAAAATTAGTTTTCTATTTGTTTTAAGTAGCATTTTAATGTTTAAGTAATTCAAAATAAAAAATTTAAAGAGAATTACCGTCTATGTAAAATTTTTAATAAAAGTAGAGATTAAAATAAAAATGCTGTTGGTATGAAAATTTTTTCTGACTTTTTAACCTTAAAAATTTATTCAATTTGAAAGGCATTCTACACTATATTCCACCTAATTGTGTGTGTTCATAGATGCATATGATTTTGGAACTTAATGTATTATCTACTATTATGCCTAAAATAAAACTCTAAAATTGAATGAATAATTTACTCACCAGTTTGCTTTTTTTGAGTCTTCTATTTTGTGGAGCTCAAGCTTTTGCACAAACAGATTCATTGACACTTAAAAACAAGCACTATATTATAGGTGAGATCAAATCAATGGACAAAGGTGTCCTGGTAATCAAAACATCCTATAGTAAAGATGACTTCAGGATAAAGTGGGACGAAATTGAGGGTTTTTTTTCCGAACAATCTATATTGCTGACATCTGCTGAAAGAGGGAGGTTATACGGTCCGGTAATCTCTCCTGAGCTCGGAAAGTTGATGATCGATACCGAGGATTTTGGACAAATCACCCTTGATTTCGAGGAGGTTCTTTACGTCAAACCTTTTGATAGGAGATTTTTGGACCGGCTTAATGCATCTATCGACTTAGGTTTTACTATGACAAGGGCAAGCAACCAAAGACAATTTAATCTTAGAAGCAGGTTGGGATATATTGCTGAAAAATGGTCATTGGATGGGACATACAATACATTGACAACCCTGCAGGATGAAGCAGATGAGATCAGCAGGACGGATGGTGATATCAGTTATGCATATTTATTACCTAAACAGTGGTTTGTAATGGCAAGGCTTGATTTTTTGAGCAATACAGAACAAAGGTTGGAATTAAGGACCAACTATAAACTGGGTGGAGGTAAATACCTGATGAGATCAAATTATATGTCTTGGACAGCTTTTGCAGGAACTTCATTCAATAATGAAAACTTTTTTGGGGATGAAAATGACAGGCAAAGTGTAGAGTCGTGGTTTGGTTCAGAATTAAATATGTTTAATACAGGTGATATAAGTATTTTCTCGAATGTCTTTGTTTATCCCAGTTTGACTGAAAGTGGCCGTGTTAGAGTGGATTATAAAATAGACCTGAAATATGATTTGCCATTGGATTTTTATATCAAAACAGGATTGACCCTTAACTATGATAACCAACCCGCCATCCAAGCCGGTTCAACAGATTTTGTATGGCAGACTTCCTTTGGCTGGAGTTGGTGATAGGGAAATAATATGGATTTTCTTTCGAAATCTATGATGCCAAAATGTAACATTTTTAAATGCTGCATAGAGGTCATTTAGGATTGGGAATATTGTTATCACTTTTTAGTTCGGGATTCTGAAATTCTTTAATCTTTTTGAGATGAAAACCCTTAAAAAATATTTTAGAGATATACTGTATTTTTAGGGCATATTTATAATTTGGACTACCTTGATTCCTATATTTTATGCGAATGATCTTTTAAATTTAAGATGGATTAAAATCTGTTTCCAATAATCCTGATGTTTGAATTCTTTCGGCTAAGGCTATTTTCTAAAAAAATCAGATGACATTTTATTTACCACAAGCCATATACCATTCAACCGCATTTTTTTCTTCCCTCTTAATAAAGCTTTTCTTCTCGGCATTGTATTCCATACCATGTTTCCAGTTTTTTTGGCTCAATGAAACTTTGATTTTGGTATATTCATTCCGGACTCCCTCGTGGGCTTTGAGGTACTCCCTAAATGCGATGTGTCTCAACCATTCTGAACTGTCCTTTTCAACGATATGCACATTCGCTATCCTGCTTTGGTTGACTTCAACATGTGGGATTTTTTCCTGATGATAAAAAACTTTTCCAAACTTGTCAGAAGATATGCCATCTTTTAACCTTACAAATAGCCTTCTGTTGGGAAGTTCGGCCTCTAAAGCCTTATAATAAATGTAACTATCGTTTAGCCCGAGTTCATTGTTGATAAGATCAAATTGACTTTTTTCTTTTATTCCTACCAAAATATCAATCACGTTTTTTGCTGCCAAACCGGGAACAGAAGTACTGCCAATATGTTCTATTGAGAGTTGAAATGAATTGAGGATAACCGAAAGTTCTTTTTTCAACCTTTCAAATTCCGTCACCCAATGCTTATCGTATGGTACAATCTCAATTTTCATCTTTAATAATCAATTTACATTTTTTTTGGAAAACTCATTAGAGGTTGAATTAAAAGTTCTCCATGGAGTAGATTAAAATCTTTAATTAGAAATTGTATTTGAAAAAACTCAACACCCTCATTTATCTTAAAAGAAGGATAATTAGTTTTAATTGATGATAAACAGTCAAACAGTACATCATTTAAATTATTGACTTCTGAATTCCGGGTTTGTGCTGAAAAAATCCTGTTTAATTGTTGAGATTTGATAAAAATTTTTTGCGGAAAATAAAAAAGTCCAAGTTTACATAAACTTGGACTCGTTGACCGACCAGGGCTCGAACCTGGACTCTTCTGAACCAAAATCAGACGTGTTGCCAGTTACACCATCGGTCAATTTTGGATTGATTCACATTACCTTGATTTAAGGTGCCACAAATGTAGGGGTACTTTCTTTTTTATGCAAGTCGGTTTTGTAAGATTTTTATAATATGTATTTAATTGCTTTAAAGTCAGACTGAAAAATGTACTTATTACTTTTCTACCAGCATATACATAATAGCAATAAAATGGAGAATGGTACCTGCCAATACGAAGAGGTGCCATATGGTGTGTGCATAGCGCATTCTTTGCCTGACATAAAAAACAGTTCCCAAAGTGTAACTGATACCTCCTGCTGCAATCATCAGCAGGGTAGAAGTAGACAAGGATGCCAATAATGGCTTAATCAAAAAAATTCCCATCCAGCCCATTGACAAATAAAGAATCAGGGAAGCTTTGGGAAACCTGTGGGTATAGAATATTTTGAAGACTATCCCAAAAGCTGTCAGGCCCCAAACAATGCCAAAAAAAATCCAACCGAAAGTTCCACCGACAGCAAGTAAAAGAAATGGGGTATAAGTACCCGCTATCAAAAAGTAAATACCTATATGGTCAAATGTCCTCAACCATGATTTAATCTTCTCTTGTTGGGTCGCATGATATAAGGTGGAAAAAGTATATAATAGGAGGATAGATCCCCCAAATAAGCTGCAACTGACAATATCCAAAGTGCTGCCATTCAAAACCGAAAAAGTTACCAATAGAGATATGGCAATGATGCTGAAAAGAATGCCAAATCCATGTGTGATACTGTTGGCAAATTCTTCCTGAGGGCTCTGTTTTCTTTCCATTTTTTGCTTGTAAATGTTTAACTATTGATTTAACAATAAAAATTTTCACCAAATAAAGGTAACGAAATCGATTGTATTTTAAATTTATATTACTAAATGTCTGATTATTTTGTATTTATGGAAAATTTACTTTTGTTTTGCAGCATAATATCAAAACAAGAAAGAATCAAATTTAAACCAAAATTATAATATCATGTCAGTAAAAATTTCTGAAAAAACAATTGTTTCGACTCTAGAGAAACTTGAAAAATTGAACTTGGATG
>CAZLJT010000113.1:0-11329 GCA_964559905.1 uncultured Aquiflexum sp. | reverse complement strand
CAACAACTACAAAATGGGCAATTGACCCAACACATTCAGAAGTATCATTCAAAGTCAAGCACTTGGTAATTTCTACGGTGACAGGATATTTCAAATCTTTTGAAGGTTCGGTAGAAACAGCGTCTGAAGATTTTGATGGAGCAAATATTTCTTTCTCGGCAGATATTGCCAGTATATTCACCAATCAATCTGACAGGGACAATCATTTGAAATCAGCTGATTTCTTTGATGCTGAGAAATTCCCCAAAATGTCATTTTCCGGCATTTTGAAAGGAAGTGCTTTGGAAGGTGAATTGACGATTAAGGATATTACTAAGAAAGTCACTTTGGATGTTGATTTCGGCGGTATAGTTGAAGATCCTTACGGACAAACCAAAGCCGGATTTGAAATTGAAGGTAAAGTCAGCAGAAAAGAATTTGGTTTGATGTGGAATGCCGTAACCGAGGCAGGAAGTGTCGTCGTGAGTGACCAAGTAAGAATAATCGTTAACGCTCAGGTTGTAAAGCAATAGTTGAATTTGGACCTTTGGGTACGCCTCGGCGCACCCGAAGGTCTTTTTACCAAAACTTGAATTAGACTCGAATTATCTGCTGGTATATTTCATTTGATTAGTCCTGAAAACCTTCGAGGTCTTAAAGACCTCAAAGGTTTAAAAAACCAACTTACCACTTTTTCCTATTTGCCAATTAACCAGTAACTTAATATCAATAAAACATCAAAGCCATGAAAACCCTGATCACCGGAATACATCATATCACAGCAATCGCAGGAAATCCCCAAAAGAATGTAGATTTCTACACGGGTATTTTGGGATTGAGGATGGTTAAAAAAACCATCAACTTCGATGCTCCGGATGTATACCATTTTTATTTTGGTGATGAGCTCGGAACTCCCGGGACGGTTTTCACCACTTTCCCTTTTGATGGAGCAAGGAAAGGCACTAAGGGAACAGGTGAATTGACTTACACTGCTTTCTCCATTTCCCAAGCGTCCTTGTCTTTTTGGATTGACAGGTTAGCTAAGTACAATATTCCAACATCTACTCCATTGAGTCGTTTTGGTGAAAAATTGATCCGATTTGAGGATCATGACGGTATGGGAATTGAATTGATCGCCAATGACAGGGATTCCAGAAAAGGTTGGACTTATGGCAATATCCCTTTGGAACATTCCATCAGGGGATTTTATGGAGCGACCCTGAATCTCAAAGCTAAAGACTTGACAGAAAAGTTGCTCACCCAGTTTATGGATTACAGATTCATTGCTGAAGAAAATGGCCGCTTTCGGTATGGCACCAAAGGAGAACCTGGTGATATTGTGGATATTGTTTTGGACAATAATGGACGTCAGGGAGTTCAAAGTGCAGGTACGGTTCACCATATCGCTTTCCGTACAGCCAACACTTCTTCCCAATTGGAAATCCAGAAAATTTTGATGGAGAATGGATATCATGTGACTGAGGTAAAAGACAGGACTTATTTTAAATCCATTTATTTCAGAGAACCAGGTGGAGTCCTTTTTGAGATTGCTACAGATGAACCTGGATTTGCAATAGATGAGGATGAAGCACATTTGGGTGAATTGTTGAAATTACCCGAATGGGCAGAACCCCAGCGAGATAAAATAACTTCAAGATTGGCAAAAGTAAATTTGAATTTAGAAAGTTTTGCATAAGATGAAAACAGCAGGTATAGCATTGGATAAAGCCAATAAGGTAGCCATTATGATTCATGGTCGTGGCGCCTCAGCGGATAGCATCCTTACGTTGAGGGATCATCTTCATGTTGGTGAATTTGCACTATTAGCACCCCAAGCTCCGGGAAATACCTGGTATCCCTATAGCTTTATGGCTCCTGATTCCAGCAATGAACCGGCATTATCTAATGCCATCAAAATGCTGGATGGAATTGTTGAAGATTTAAAGTCAAAAGGTTTCAAATCTGAACAAATCTTTTTTATTGGTTTTTCTCAAGGGGCATGTCTTTCGTTGGAATATGCAACTCAAAATGCCCAAAAGTATGGCGGTGTGATTGCCTTTACAGGGGGATTAATAGGGGAGAAACTGAATAAGGGCAAATACAAAGGGGATTTTGAAGGAACAAAAGTTTTTATTGGGTCCAGTCATAAAGACATGCATGTGCCTTTAAGCAGGATCGAGGAATCAGCGGAATTGATAAAGCAAATGGGCGGGGAATTGAAAACCCTGGTCTTTAAAGATCAAAATCATACCATCCGGCAAGAAGAGGTGGATTGGGTAAATGAGAATATCCTGAAATGAATATAGATATCTAAACCAACTAGGAACCTGACCAATTTTATGGTCAGGTTTTTTCTTTTTTTATGCCAATCAGGTAATTGAATGGAAAAGAACTAATTTAGAATTGTTAAAACCATCTCCATATAAATAAGGTTTTGTTTTACCATGGACAATCAATATCTCAAATTCCTCGAAACACTTTCCCAAAACAACAACAAAATCTGGATGGATGCCAATAGGGACTGGTATTTGAAAATCAGAGAAAGTTTGTTGGCGGATGTGGAAATCATTTTACAAGGTATTTCCCAATGGGAACCTGAACTTTCAAGTTTTAAGGCTAAAGACTGCGTTTTTAGACAAAATAGGGATGTTAGGTTTTCGACTAACAAAGATCCATACAAAACCAACTTGGCAGCCTACTTTTCAGTTGGGGGGAAGAAATCATCAGGTCCTGGATACTACCTTCATATTCAGCCTGGCCAAAGTTTTATAGCGGGTGGTATATGGATGCCTCCTGCGGATGTTTTGAAGAAAATAAGGCAAGAGATTGATTATTCCGGCAAAGAATTGCAAGCTATTCTTGATGGACCGGAGTTTAAAAAAATCTTCGGAGGTATGCAGGGAGAAACACTTAAGACCAGTCCAAAAGGCTATGAATCAGATCATCCTTTTATAGATCTTCTGAGATTTAAGTCCTTCATTGTTTCTACTCCATTAGATGACAGCATGATATCTGATGGTTCCTTCAAGAACCATACTATTGAAATTTTTAGGCAAATGAAGCCTTTCCATGACTTTTTAAGCAAAGCCTCGGAAGATGTAGAAGACGGGGAGGGGCTTCTATAAACCTGGATTAAAAATCATCCCAAGGTATATTGTCAAAGATTCCGGTGACGGCACCAAAGCCCACAAGCATCAATACCAAAATAGCAATACCTATACCGGCAACATACCAAATTAGTTTGGCTTTTGCCCAATTGGATTTGTTGGGGTTTCCCTGCTTGTCAAATGCCCAAACTATAAGCATAATTAAACCGATGACAGGAATGTTTGTAATTAAAATGGTCAAAAACCACTCACCTGTATTGATCGGAGGATGTTTGAATTGTTCATTGAAATCCATAGTTTTCTGGGGTTGGGTTGTTCAATAAATCCTTCACTTCAAAACTATACTCACTGACGGCAAAGTTTTCTGAATTGAAGGGGTCGGTTTGTATAAATGAGATTTTGATGGTTTTGTAATCATCGATTTTGGAATAGCCCAAGGCATAAAGTTCGGCACATTTTCTTGCTGTATTTTCCTCGCTATACCTCAGAGATGTACTTTTTCCATTATGAAATTTTAATTCGATGCTGCTTTCATTTTCCCCATTTTCGATGATTTTCGAAACCATTACTTCTGCACCTTCAAATTCTCCAAGGGCAAGAATTTCCGGAGATGGGAAATATCCTTCTCCCGCCATTTTGTTGAATCCCCATAGCATAGCTTTCATGACTTTTTCTCCATCACAAGAGGTCAATGAAATAGAAAGGATAAGAAAGGTTATCAATGCCAGGTTTTTCATTTTGCAGCTAGAGCTTCTATCTCAATCAATAAATCAGGGTTGGCCAATGCATACACTGCAATGGTAGATCTTGCCACCTTATTTGGATTTTCTTCATTATTGAAGTATTCCCCATAGGCTTTAAACCAGGCATCCCAATCAATATTCCCATCTTTGTCAGGGGCCAAATAAACCCTCAAAAAGAAAATGTCCTCCATCTTAAATCCTGCTTCAGCGATTGTTTCTTTAATCCTTTCCAAAGTAGCTATGCTTTGGTCATAGGTATTACCATACCTCTCTAGCGAACCAACTGGGGCGCTTTCGTCTTTAATTGGTGCCACTAGTCCTGAGGTGTAAAAATATTCTTTTCCTTTTGGAATGTAAACTCCTTTTAAAATACTTGCTTCAGGGCGATCATACCTGACTATAAATTCCGCTTTGCTATTCTCCTGCTCCTTTTTTTCGGTACTGACCACACAGGAGGAAACAATCAAAAATAATCCCAAAACTAAGTTGACCGTATTTTTCATTTTTTTCAATTTTAAAGTGAACAAAAAGGGCTTGTCAAAGCAAGCCCTTTATTTAGTCATATTTACAAGCTTTTCCTTAATCAATCAGATACTACAGTAGTTTCTTCTTCTTTTCTTTTTACCCTAAGGATAAAATCACTCAAGACATTCATGTAATTGATAAATGCATCATAAGGGGTGTCATAATGGCTAAAATATGAATGTACTGCACCATCTGAAAAGAATTTGGTACACATGTAATAGAAATGATCTGAAGTCTGTAAGTAGTTCCAATCCCTTTGAATATCAGGATCATCTATATTTGCAACTCTGGATTCCATTTCATAAAGCTTGGTAAAAGCTTCATTTTGTAAATCATTTCCAAGCCATGCAGTAAGATCCCTTTCTTCATCAGCCCAAGATATCGGAATAGGGACATTTATTTTAGCAACTGGAGTGCTTTCACGAACTACACCGCTTGGGGTAGAGAAACCAAAATCGGTGTATTTGAAAACGGCATTTGGCAATGCTTTCATGAATTCGAAAATCCCGGTTTCTGCCCATTGATGTTCTCCGAATGTTTCATAGTCCATAAAAAGATTCAGTACTTGCTGCTCTTTGGGAAAAGCATTTATCCAAGTCACGAATTTTTCTGTGGTAAGTGGAAAATCCGACCAGGTTCTATTACTAAACCGAAATGCGATGTCATCACTCAGTTGAAAATTTCTTAACAAAATTTTCAGTTTAGGATCGATG
Source organism: uncultured Aquiflexum sp. (assembly GCA_964559905.1). GTDB lineage: Bacteria > Bacteroidota > Bacteroidia > Cytophagales > Cyclobacteriaceae > Aquiflexum. The sequence goes on along the minus strand of CAZLJT010000113.1, from coordinate 6,262 downwards.
GAGTTTTCGTAGACAAAATTCGGGCTCTTCCAGCCCAGAATATGTTTGGCGCCTTCGGTCAGCATTCCTTCGAAACCCATTTCGGCAATCATTGCTCCAATTTTATCTGAATAGATCAGTTCAGTATTTCTGAAAACTTTGGGTTCGTAACCGTTGAAGTGTTTTTTGATTTTATCTCTATGGAGATTTACCATTCTTTGAAACTCTGTTTTGCTGATCAAAGAACTCAGGGAATGCGAATCTGTTTCATTTAAAAGTTCCACATGACCTGTATCCACCAACCTTTTGAAGCTTTCCAAAACATCCGGTGCATAAGATTCAAACTGATCAAGGCAAACACCGGAAATTGAAAATGCGACTTTGAATTTACCATTATAATGATTGATGAGATCCAACAACAGCGCATTCATCGGTAAGTAGCATTTTTGGGCAACTTTTCTAATAATACTTTTATTGCTGTAATCATCCCAATAATAATGGTCAGCACCAATATCAAAAAATCTGTATGGCTTTATTCTTAATGGTTGATGCACCTGAAAGTAAAAACAAATAGTTCTCATGGCTGTTCTTTGTGTAGTTTATTGTAGACGGTTACTAGTTTGGCAGCAACATGCTCCCATTTCAATTTTTTGAGTTCTTCGCTTCCCAATTCTCTGAACATCTTGGAAATACTGTCATAATGCAACAAACCAAAAATGGCATCTGCCATGGCATCCACATCCCAAAAATCAATTTTGATAGCATTTCTCAAAACTTCAGATACTCCGGACTGCTTAGAAATAATCACGGGCGTATTGTGTCTTACTGCTTCGAGTGGGGCAATTCCAAAGGGTTCTGAAACAGAAGGCATTACATAAACATCACTGATGGCATACATGTCGTCCACATCTTTCCCTTTTAGAAATCCTGTAAAATGGAATTTCGTTCCCATGCCAAGCTCAGCCACCCTTTCGATCATTCTGTTCAGCAAGTCTCCATTTCCTGCCATTACAAAGCGTACATTAGGGTCTCTGTCTATGACTTTTTTAGCTGCTTCTACAAAATATTCCGGACCTTTTTGAAAAGTTATCCTTCCCAGAAAAGTCACAATTTTTTCCGGGACATTTTTCATTGTCGAAGACTTGATAATGCTTGCATCCAAGACCGCATTATGCAAGACACTCACTTTATCAGGATGAATGCCATATTTTTCAATGACTACTTTCCGGGTAAGGTGACTGACTGCAACAACATGGTCAGCAGCCTGCATTCCTGCACGTTCAATGTCATATACAGGCTTGTTAACGGATTCCCCTGAACGATCAAATTCAGTGGCATGTATATGGGCTACAAGAGGCTTACCACTGATTTCTTTTGCTGCAATTCCTGCCGGATAGGCCAGCCAATCATGCGCGTGAATGATATCGTGTTCTTTGGATTTAGCGATTTGGGCAGCGACTAAGGCATATCTTGACACTTCCATCATGAGGTCTTTTCCATATTTTCCGCTGAATTCAAATTTATTAGAAAAGACACTCTCATCCACGTCCAAACGATCATGTACGGTATAATCTGTGTATTTTTTGAATTCTTCAGGGCCTAGATATGGGACCAAAAAGCTACTTACTTCAAGGTAAGTCATGTTCTTCCATATTTTTTTGAATTTCTTTTCCCTGTAATCTATGGTTACATCACTCGCATTGACAAAGTCTGCAAGAGGTTCTTCATCCCCCCACAGTTTTGGAACAACGAAGATAATGTCTTGATTGTGATGGACAAGTCCTTTGACCAATCCATAACAGGCAGTACCCAACCCTCCTGAAATATGTGGTGGGAATTCCCACCCGAACATTAGAACTTTCATAAAAATTTATTAAACCTTTTCCAATAAATACATCATTCTCAATAATTCCCCTACGCTCCAAGCTTGAGAAACGGATCCTTTGGGCCTATGTGGAGGGTCTCCATCGTAGATCTCAGCAACTGTCCCCACACCATATTGCGTCATCACACCGTCAAAACCCTGAATTATTTTTTCCACAAAGTGCTTACCGGACTTGCCATGAAGCCTTAGGTAACCTTCCACAAAATGCCCGAGTAGCCAAGCCCAAACGGTACCATTATGGTATGCAATATCTCTGGTATATTGATTGCCGTGATAATACCCTTTATATCCGGGATCATCAGGAGAAAGGGATCTTAACCCCCTTGTTGTCAATAATTTTGACCTTATAATTTCCAAAATACTATCCATTTGACTCTCCTCCAATGGAGAATATTTAAGAGAAGTAGCAAAAACCATATTGGGCCTGATGGACCAATCTTTAAAATCCCCTGAAACATAATCAGCCAAATATTCCCTTTTCTCATCCCAAAATGTCTCATTAAATGATTTTTTGACCAATTCTGAGAGAGATTCGACCTCTTTGTCTCCAGAAAGTTCTACATAGAAACATAGGGCATTATACCATAAGGCATTTATTTCTACCGGGCAGCCAATCCTTGGGGTGACCGGGCCATCTGTATTGACAGCATCCATCCAAGTTAAAGCAATGCCGGGGGCACCTCCATACATCAAACCGTTTTCCAGCATATGTATGTTGAAATCAGTTCCTTGTCTGAATCCATCAATGATACCTTTCATTTTGTCCAGGTATTTCCTTTTTATGGTTTTGGTATCTCCTGTGAATTCTATGAACTGTTGTAAAGACCAAAAAAACCATAAAGGTGCATCCATTGAGGTGGAATTTCTCATGACACCGCTTCCAACATTGGGGAATAGCGGGCCGCTTAGGTCCTCGACCATAGTATCGATGATATCCAAAAATGTATCTTTATCACCTTGGGTCAACGTTAGTCCAGGAGAAGCTATAAATGTATCTCTGCCCCACCATCCAAACCATGGATATCCTGCAATTACATGGGTTTTGCCATCCCTTTTTTGGATGAATTGTCCAGCTGAATTTTTAAGGCAGTTTACAAAATTATTTCTAGGAATTCTTCTGGCAAGTTCTTTTTCAAAGGCTTTTTGTCTTGTACTTGGGTCTGCTTCTATCAATCCCGCGGAAAAAATTACTGATTCACCTTTTGCAATATCAAACTCAAAATAACCTGGAACAAACAAATCTTCCTGGTATTCATAACCCCTTTCCCTTTCCATAATATATTCAATATTATAATACCAGTCAGGTTTGGAGACGTAGTCATTCTTCTTTGAAAGTTGGAGATATAAGGGTGTATATTCCGGATACAATTGGAATTTTACCCCATTGGGGACCTTTTTGAATTCCTTATTTATTCTTTCGTTTTCTTTTGAAAGGTTATGGTATCCTCTAAAAGCCAAAAATGGACTTATCTTGATTTTGGTAGGGGAATGGGCATCCAATAGTGTGTAGCGAATCATTACTCTGTCCCTGTTGGTATCAAGGATCAGTTCTTTTTGAAGCAAAACGCCTCCAACTCTATAAGTCAGTTTAGGAATAGGCTCCGAATCAAAATCTTCCAAATATTTATGGCCTCTTGGAGAATAATTTCCAGGGAATTTGCTGATTCCCAAATTGAAACTTGCCCCTCTTTGAATCACAGTCTCATGTACAGTAGATAACATCACATGCAGTTGTTCATCAATTTGAGGTTGTGGGGCTACTAAAAGTCCGTGATATTTTCTGGTGTTACATCCTATGATGGTTGTACTAGTATAACACCCACCTCGGTTGGTTCTGATTATTTCCCTGTCAAGAGAGTAATTTAGGTTTATTAATTGGGATTTGTCAAAATGAATATAACTCATTTGGTTAAAAGTTTTGAGATTTTCATAAAAATACTTTTTTGATACCGAAAGAAAAACTTTATGTCATAAAAAAAAAGGTTATTATAACATAACCTTAAATTTGTATCAAAATTAGAACCGCACACGTTCTTTTTGCAGCTCCTCAAAGTTTTTCAATGACTCCTCAAACTTGGTCATGTAGAGCTGAACAAACTTTAAATTGACTGGTTTTATTTTTGGAAACTTTTGTGAAGCTTTGAATAATGTAAACATTGCCTTTGAATTTTATTTTTTTCACCATTCACACAATTATTATGCCATTTAAGTTCATTATTGACTGTTAAAAAAGAAAACCCTTCTACAATAGAAGGGTTTTGGGGTGGAAGACCGGGTTCGAACCGGCGACCTCTGGTGCCACAAACCAGCGCTCTAACCAGCTGAGCTACAACCACCGTATGATTTCAACAATCCGAACGATTTCAGAATGGACTGCAAAGGTAATGTTTCGCTTTTTTGAAAGCAATACTCCTTAAAGTAATTTTCTTGAAAATTTCAACCGCTGTCCTTTTTGCTCTTCATGGAATGTTCCGTTTTCGAACGCTAAATGTCCAGAAACAATGGTATGGGTTACTTTTGACTTAAAGGTATGCCCTTCAAACGGTGACCAACCACATTTGGATAGTATGTTTTCTTTCTCAACTTTCCAAGGATTATCCAAATCTACAATCACCAAATCAGCATGATAGCCTGGCCTGATATAGCCTCTTTTGTCTATTTCAAAAAGAATGGCCGGATTATGGCACATCTTTTCTGTAATTTGGTCAAGCCTTATTTTGCCCTGATGATATAGATCCAGCATGGCTACCAAACTGTGTTGCACCAATGGCCCACCTGAAGGCGCTTCGGAATAGGGTCTGCTTTTTTCTTCAATGGTATGTGGGGCGTGGTCTGTAGCTATCACATCTATATGACCGTCCAATACTCCTTTTAAAATACCATCCCGGTCATGGGCAGTTTTTACAGCCGGGTTCCATTTTATAAAATTTCCTTTTTCGGCATAATCTTCATCAGAAAACCACAGGTGATGGATACATGCCTCAGCAGTAATTCTTTTTTCTTCAAGTGGAAGTCTATTGTCGAATAAACCAACTTCTTTGGCAGTGCTGATATGTAACACATGAAGTCGGCTTCCATATTTCCTTGCCAAATCGACCACTTTTTTTGAGGCGTCATAACAGGCCTCTGCGGACCTGATTTTTGGATGGTATTTTACAGGGATATTTTCTCCAAATTCCGATTTATATTTTTCCAAGTTGGCCTTGATAATATTATCGTTTTCACTGTGTGTGGCGATGATCATTTTACATTCCGAAAAAATTCTATCCAAACTCTTAGGATTATCCACAAGCATATTACCTGTGGAAGAACCTTGAAATACCTTGATGCCACAAACATTCTCAGGGTCAACCTTTAGGATCTCCTCAATATTATCATTGGTAGCCCCAAAGAAAAAAGAATAATTAGCCAGAGATTTTTCAGATGCTATCTTGAATTTATCTTCCAATAGCTCCAAGGTAACCGCTTGGGGAACAGTATTTGGCATTTCCATATAGGATGTAATTCCTCCCGCGACTGCGGCTTTGCTTTCAGTGTAAATTTCTGCCTTATGGGTCAATCCAGGCTCTCTAAAATGCACTTGGTCATCGATTAATCCCGGGAAAATATACTTGCCATTGGCATCAATTTTCAGGTCTGCATCAAAATTGAATAAGTCAGGTCCAACATTATAGAATAGCCCATCCTTTATTAAAATATCCAAACGGGTTATCTTACCTTCATTTACTATATTTGCACCTGTGATTAAAATACTTTTCATTTACTTATTTATTTGAGAAGAGATTTGATTGATATGCCACTTAAATGGAAGTTTACAGGAATTAATCTTTGATTTCTATAATTGGTTTATTTCATCCACTGGACTTCTTACTCAAAAATACAAAAACATGTCTGATACCCTTCAATCTTTCGAGAATTTTAAACTCAATAAGCAACTTTTGGAAGCGGTCAGAGATGCAGGATATACCAAACCCACGCCAATTCAGGAGCAAGCCATTCCACTTGCTTTGGCAGGGCATGATATTTTAGGTATAGCCCAAACAGGTACTGGCAAGACAGCAGCGTATGTTTTGCCATTGCTGATGAAGGTAAAATATGCCCAAGGTCAGCACCCAAGGGCTTTGATTTTGGCGCCAACCAGAGAATTGGTCATGCAGATAGCTGAAGCCGTAGTTGCTTTCGGGAAATATACTGATCTGAGGTTTGTGAGCCTTTATGGCGGAATAGGACCAAAAACACAAATTGAAAAAGTACAGGCAGGAGTGGACATTATCATTTCTACGCCTGGCAGGTTTCTTGACTTATATAAAAAAGGTGAGATTTTTACCCGAGAGATCAAAACCATGGTCATGGATGAGGCGGACAAAATGTTGGATATGGGTTTTTTGGGACAGATCA
>CAZLJT010000112.1:0-11417 GCA_964559905.1 uncultured Aquiflexum sp. | reverse complement strand
GCTCCAAAATAAAACTTAAAAGGAACCTGCTTCCCATTGTCAATCATATAATTTATGCCATCCATACCACAGACATTGGCGATTTCATGGGGATCAGAAACTGTGGCAACGGTACCATGTGGCACAGCAAGTCTTGCAAACTCTGACGGAACCAACATCGAGGATTCGATATGTACATGGGCATCGATAAATCCAGGTAAAATAAAAGGCAAAGTTTTGTCCTCTCTGATCTTCTGAATAGAAACAATTAAACCATTTTCAATTTGGGCTTCAGCACAAAATATAGTCTGATGGAGAATATCTACAAACTGTCCAGAAATTCTAAAAACACTCATAAAATACAGATTTTAAAATATTTAATTTCAAATTTTAACAAGAAAATGAAATACCCTTACAAGAAAGTGGAATACATTTTTTTGTCAAAGGATTTAGATTTAAAACTACTATATTTGCGCCTGAAATTAATTATGCCAAGGTTACTTTTATTAGATGCAAAGGATTGTGATTGCAATTGATGGATATTCAGGATGTGGCAAAAGCTCCACTGCCAAAGCAGTGGCTGAAATCCTGAATTATACTTATATCGATTCCGGGGCCATGTACCGTGCTGCAACCCTTCATTTTTTAAACAATCATGTGACGCTTACAAACCCAAAAGATGTCGAAAGAAATCTAGAAAACCTTCATATATCTTTTCAAATAAATCCGGAAAGTGGGCAACAAGAAACCTTTCTTAACGGGATTAATGTTGAAGATGAAATCCGGAGCATGAAAGTTTCTGAATATGTCAGTGAAGTCAGTAAAATCAAAGAGGTCAGAAAGGCTTTGGTAGCTCAACAGCAACATTTGGGAAGAAAAAAAGGAGTGGTAATGGATGGTAGGGACATTTCAACTGTTGTTTTCCCCCATGCAGAATTGAAGATTTTTATGAATGCTGATTTAAAAATCAGAGCGGAAAGGCGACAAAAAGAGTTATTGGAAAAAGGAACCCTAATTGAATTAGATAAAATAATCCAAAATCTTTCGGAGCGTGATAAAATAGATTCCTCCAGAGAAGAGAGTCCGCTTATCAGAGCTGAAGATGCTAAAGAAATCGATACATCTAGAATGGATTTTAATCAGCAGGTAAATCAAATTGTGAAATTGGCCAAAGAAAAGATTGGCAATTAAAAGATTGAATATGGAAGTAATCATAGATAAAAACTCAGGTTATTGTTTTGGTGTTGAATTCGCCATCAAAATGGCTGAGGATGAAATGGAAGTCTCTGATAAATTATATTGTCTCGGGGATATAGTCCACAACGATATGGAGGTGAAGCGCTTAAACGAAAAGGGGCTCGTAGTAATTGACCGAGATCAGCTACAGCAATTGAATAACTGCAAGGTTTTGATTCGAGCCCATGGCGAGCCCCCTGAAACATACCGGACAGCTATTGAAAACAACCTGGAATTGATAGATGCTTCCTGCCCTGTAGTCCTAAAGTTGCAGCATAGAGTTAAGACCGCATTCGACAAAATGGAAAAGGAAAAAGGACAGATTGTAATCTACGGTAAAAAAGGCCATGCGGAAGTTATCGGACTTACCGGACAAACTATGGAAAAAGCAATTGTAGTAATGGAAGATAAAGATCTGGATAAAATTGATTTTTCAAAACCTATCACTCTTTTCAGTCAGACAACCAAAAGCACCAAAGGTTTTTATGACCTGAAATCAAAAATTGAAGAAAAAATAAAAGCTGCAAAAGGAGTGTTTAATGAAGTTGATTTCAACGCAAATGATTCGATATGCAGACAAGTTTCTAACAGGGAGCCTCAATTATCAAAATTTGCCGGCGAAAATGATGTGATAATTTTTGTTTCCGGTAAAAAAAGCTCTAACGGAAAAGCACTTTATCAAGTCTGTAAGAATATAAATCCCAAAAGCTATTTCATTGAAAATGAAACAGAAATTGATCTATCTTGGATCAATCCTCAAGATAAAGTCGGGATTTGCGGAGCCACTTCTACGCCTATGTGGCTGATGGAGCAAGTTTTACGGCATATTCAATCCATGGAAAAAGAATTGATTTTGGAGAAAAACTGACACTAATTTGAAATAACAATTTGAAAAGTCAGTGTGTTAAATCACAAATATTACCAAAATTATCTTCTTATAACTGATCTATTTTATTAGATTTGAGGCGTTTTTCAACAGACCATACAGTTCAAAAATCATATGTCAAAAACAGTAAAGCTTAAGAAGGGATTCGACATTAAGCTCGCAGGCAAAGCTGAAAAGCAACTTGCAGACTTCAAACCGTCCAAGACTTTTGCAATCAAACCAACCGACTTCATCGGAATGCTGAGACCAAAAGTGACAGTAAACGAGGGTGACGCTGTAAAAGCAGGAACTCCGATTTTGTTCGACAAAGCCATGGAAAAGGTTCAATATGTGGCGCCTGTTTCAGGTGAAATTGTTGAAATAAAAAGGGGTGACCGAAGAAAATTATTGGAAATCAAGATTCTTGCTGATTCGGAAATCGTTTATGAGACTTTTGATAAATATTCCGAGTCAATGTTAAAATCCCTGACAAAAGAGGATGCCATCACCCAACTGACAAAAGGAGGCGTATGGCCTCAAATTATCCAAAGGCCGTTTGGGATAGTTGCCAATCCGGAGGATAGTCCAAAGTCGATTTTCATTTCTGGTTTTGACACCCATCCTTTAGCGCCTGATTACGGTTTTTTGTTGAAAGGAGAGGAAAAATATTTTCAGGCAGGAATTCAGATATTGGGGAAACTCACTACTGGGAAAGTTCATCTGAATGTAAATGCAGATGCAGAATTACCTCCGGTTTACACCAATGTAAACGGTGCTGAATTGAACAAATTCAGTGGTCCTCATCCTGCAGGCAATGTTGGAATTCAGATCCACCATATTGACCCCATTAATAAGAATGACATTGTTTGGACTGTCAATCCCTATGGAGTTGTTCAAATTGGAAAATTATTTTTGGAAGGAAAGTATGATGCTTCCAAGATTATAGCCGTTACAGGCTCCAGGGCAAAAAAGGCTGCTTATGTAAAAACCTACATTGGGGCATGTGTAGATTCTTTTGTCAATGGCAATATAGGAACAGATTCAAAATCTGAAATCGCACCTCAAACAAGAGTGGTTTCCGGAAATGTTCTTACCGGTGAAAAGATTAATAAGGATGGTTATTTGGGCTACTATGCCAATCAAATCACTCTATTACCGGAAGGTGAATATTATGAGTTTTTGGGATGGATGAAACCCACAACTGATAAACTCAGCTTTCACAGGGCCTTGGGTCTTTTATCTTTCCTAAGTCCAAAGAAAGAATTCGTTTTGGATACCAATGTAAGGGGTGAAGAAAGGGCATTTGTTCAAACGGGAGTTTTCGAAAGCGTAACACCGATGGATCTCCTTCCTGTTTATCTTTTGAAAGCTATTATGGCAGAAGATTTTGATGAAATGGAAGAATTGGGAATTTATGAAGTTATAGAAGAAGATTTGGCATTATGTGAATTTGTTGATGTTTCAAAACACCCGGTTCAGGAGATTGTCAGAAAAGGTTTAGATTTAATTCAATACAGTTAATAATATGAAGTTTCTAAGAGATCTGTTAGATAAACAGAAACCCCTTTTCCATAAAGGAGGTAAATTGGAGAACTTTTATTATGCATTTGAAGCTGGTGAGACATTTTTGTTTTCACCAAAGCACACAAATGGGATAAAAGGGGCTCAAGTAAAAGATGCCATCGACCTGAAAAGGATGATGATCACAGTAGTCATAGCAATGATCCCGTGTTTATTGTTTGGTATTTACAATACAGGACATCAGCATTTTCTTGCAACGGGCCAAACTGCGGGATTATGGGAAGATTTTGGCCCGAAACTACTTATTGGCCTTGAATTGGTCCTTCCAATAATTATTGTAGCATATGCAGCAGGTGGCTTGGTTGAAGCAGGTTTTGCAGTAATCAGAAAACATCCCATCAATGAGGGCTTTCTTGTTACAGGAATGCTGATCCCATTGGTAGTACCTGCCACACTACCCTTATGGCAAGTTGCCTTAGCTACCATATTTGCGGTAGTGATTGCAAAGGAAGTTTTTGGAGGAACAGGAATGAATATCCTGAATGTTGCCATGACAGCAAGGGCATTTCTATATTTTGCATATCCTGCACAGATTTCAGGGGATCAGGTTTGGACTTACCTTGGAGATAAGGCTCCAGTAGATGGTTTTTCAGGAGCTACCGCTTTGGCAGTAGCCTACAACGCAGGAGTGGATGGAGAACCGGTGACAAAGGCACTGTCCGAACACAATACCGTTTTGGGAGATGGTATGTTTAGTTTTGCGAATTTATTCATGGGATGGATTCCAGGTTCAATTGGAGAAACCTCCACTTTGATGGCCTTGATCGGAGCTATGATATTAATTGGAACCGGAGTAGCAAGTTGGAAAATCATTGTTAGTGGCTTTGCAGGAGCCTATATTATGGGCTTTATCATGAATATATTTGCAGTAAACGAATATATGGCTATGTCTCCTGAATACCACTGGGTTGTGGGAGGTTTGGCATTCGGAATTGTATTTATGGCCACTGACCCTGTGTCCGCAGCTCAGACTGAGACCGGTAAATGGATTTATGGCTTATTGATTGGTGTCCTTACAGTCATCATCAGGGTTACCAACCCTGCCTACCCGGAGGGTATAATGCTGGCCGTTCTTTTCTTGAACGTCTTTGCACCATTGATTGATTATTATGTAGTAAAAGCAAATAAGAACAGGAGGTTACAACGTGCAACAGTCTAACGCTTATATCATCACATTTTCAATAATCCTTACTGTAGTGTTGGGATTATTGCTGTCAGGTACATCTCAGGTTTTGGGACCACTTCAGAGAAAAGCTGAAGAATTGGACACCAAAAAACAGATTTTGGGTGCGGTCATCGATTCTGATCAATTGAAATCTATGAAACCTGAGGAAGTGCTTTCCTTTTATGAAACAAGGATCTCTTCCAAGGTTGTAGATATGGAAGGTAATGAAATAGATAAGGATGCCGACGGTAACCCCATAGTTGCTGAAAAAGTAAACATTGGGAAAAATTACAAAATGGCACCTGAAAAAAGGCTATATCCGGTTTTTATGTTTCATGCCGAAGGCAATGAAGATAATGTAGAGTCATATGTTTTACCGGTATATGGTGCTGGACTATGGGATGAAATCTGGGGTTATGTAGCCTTGGAAACAGATTTGAACACCATCGGTGGAGTAACTTTTTCACATAAAGGGGAAACTCCAGGTCTTGGGGCCAGGATTACCAATCTAGCCGTTCAGCAGAGATATCAAGGTAAAGAAATTTTCGACGAATCTGGTAATCTTCAATCAGTATCCATGCAAAAAGGTGAAGGAAAAGATTATTCGTCTGAAAAACATAAAGTGGATGGACTTTCAGGAGCAACCATAACAGCGAATGGGGTCAATAACATGTTAAAAAACTATTTGAACCATTACAATGCTTATTTGGAAAAACAAAAATCTTCCAAGTCCTCAGACATGGCATTCTTAAATTGATTAAAAACGTTTCAACTTTAAAATAATGAGTACAGAAACTGCACAGGTAGAAATAAAAAAGCCCGAAGAGGCGCTTCTTTCCAAAAGAAGAAAAAAATTAATTACTGACCCTTTGGTGGACGATAATCCGATCACCATTCAAGTATTGGGGATATGTTCAGCATTGGCGGTTACTACTCAAATGCAGCCCACCTTGGTGATGGCCATTTCGGTAATATTTGTAATTGTGATGTCAAACCTAGTCATCTCATTGCTAAGAAATACAATTCCAACAAGGGTAAGGATTATAGTACAACTGGCTGTAGTGGCTACTTTGGTGACTTTGGTAAGTGAATTTTTGAGGGCATTTGCCTATGATATGTACAAGGAACTTTCAGTATTCGTTGGCCTTATCATTACCAATTGCATCGTAATGGGACGCTTAGAAGCTTTTGCTTTGGGAAACAAGCCTTACGATTCTATTTTGGATGGATTTGGTTCAGCTTTGGGATATTCTTGGATTATTCTCGCTGTAGCCTTCTTTAGAGAGTTACTTGGATCAGGATCTGTATTTGGTGTACAGATTTACGAAGCAATATCTGGTCTATTTGGGGAAGACTTCAATTTGGCGACAAATGGCCTAATGGTATCCCCGGTAGGTGCATTTATCATTCTTGGATTAATTATCTGGGTACAGCGTACCAAGACAGGATATGTTGAACATTAATAACTGGAGAAGAAATGGAATTATTTAATTTAGGTATCAGGTCAATATTTATTGACAATATGGTTTTCGCTTACTTCCTGGGAATGTGTTCTTTCTTGGCAGTCTCCAAAAAAGTAAGTACTGCGCTAGGTCTAGGTGCAGCGGTTATTTTCGTATTGACAGTAACAGTTCCTGCCAATTGGCTACTAAATGAATATATTTTAAAAGAAGGGGCTTTATCTTGGTTAGGTGAATCATTCTTAACTATTGACCTTTCTTTTTTAAGATTCATTATGTTTATCGCGATTATCGCTGCCATGGTACAATTGGTTGAAATGGTCGTTGAAAAATTTGCCCCTGCTCTATATGGTGCTTTGGGAATTTTCCTTCCATTGATTGCCGTAAACTGTGCCATTCTAGGTGGTTCGTTATTTATGGCCCAAAGGGATTATACGCTTGCGGAATCTACTGTTTATGGCTTTGGTTCAGGTACAGGCTTTTTTCTGGCTATCGTTGCATTAGCTGCAATTCGTGAAAAATTGAAATATTCCAACGTCCCTAATGGATTGAAAGGCTTGGGCATAACCATGTTGCTTACAGGTTTGATGGGAATAGCATTTATGTCATTTATGGGAATTGATTTATAATCGAAATTCCAGCTTAATATATTAAGAATGCCTTGGGAGAAATTCCAAGGCATTTTTTTTTGGTTAAATTCAAAATGAAGAAAAACCATATTTTTTATTATCAGGTTTGACTTAATATTCAGGATGGAAGAAAGTAAACTTCATTTCATGATTTTCCTCTTTGAATAGCTATTTTTATAAATCTTAACAATCAATCATGGCCTATACTTATAAAAGAATTCTGACTTACTTCTTCCGAGGATTGCTTTTTGTAGTTCCTATTGCTTTAACTATTTATGTTATATTATTGATCATTCAGTTTTTGGATGGCATATTACCTATACCCATTCCCGGTTTGGGAATTTTGATCATGCTGGCATTTATTACTTTTATTGGTTTTTTGGCCAGTATTTTTGTCACGAAGCCATTGTTTGAAATATTTGAAAGATGGGTGTTTAAGATTCCATTAATTAACATCCTTTATACCAGTATAAAAGACCTAATGTCGGCCTTTGTCGGAGATAAAAAGAAATTCAACACTCCGGTAATTGTAAAGCTTTCCGAAGGTATGTCAAGATTAGGATTTATTACTCAGGATGACCTTTCTGTTTTAGAAGAAGAAAACCTTGTAGCGATATATTTTCCCCACAGTTATAACTTTTCGGGTAATTTATATCTGGTACCACGAGAAAATGTACGTGTCTTGAAAAATGTAAAAAGTACTGATATGATGAAATTCATAGTTTCCGGAGGAGTTTCCTTATTGCCAAAAGTCAGATGAAAAAATAAAATTCAGATGAAAGGATTTGGATTTGAGCCAGATTTCTTACAGAATTGCGTTGTCCCATAGAATTCTAAAAATGTCCGCGTATCTTTAAACATATAATTTTATAACCAAATCAGCCAAAAACCATGAAAACCCTGATAACCCTATTAACTATATTAATCATTTCATCCCCCCTGTATGGTCAAGGGGATGGATGGATCCCTTTGTTCAATGGTGAAAATCTTGATGGTTGGAAAATTTCAGAGAACCCGGCATCTTTTTCAGTCGAAGATGGATTCATCAAAATAGATGGTCCAAGAGCCCACGCATTTTATGTTGGAGAAGTCAACAATGCAAATTTCAAGAATTTTGAATTTATTGCTGAGGTCAAGACCATGACCAAAGCCAATTCAGGCATATTTTTCCATACCAAGTACCAAGAAACAGGTTGGCCCAATAAAGGCTATGAAGTGCAGGTTAACCAAACACACAGTGATTGGAGAAAAACAGGTAGTTTATATTCATTCAATGACGTGAAAGAAGTCTACGTCAAAGATGGGGAATGGTATACTGAACATATCATTGTCAAAGGAGATCATGTCACCGTAAAAGTGAATGGCAAGACCGTAATGGAATATATTGAGTCAGAAGATAAGAACAGACCTAAGAATGCAGGGGAGAAAAGAATCGACAGTGGAACCTTTGCACTTCAAGCCCACGATCCTGAAAGCGTGATTTATTATAGGAATATCCGGGTAAAAATACTTCCTTAAACCACTGAAACAACTTGGGGTAATCTGGGTTGGAATTCTCCGATTACCCATGCTTTTTGTTCGTATTTCTGCAATTCCATTTCAAAAGACTTTTGATGATTAGGATCCACTGCGACCAAAAGGCCGCCGTTGGTCTGTGGGTCACAGAATTTGACCAATTCCATACCAACTATTCCATTCGATTTACTGCTATAAGCATTCCAGTTACGGTAGGTATTGTCAGGGAAAATAAATTGTGAAATATATTCCTGAACACCTTCTATAAGAGGAACGCTGCCACCATGAATGACGGCAGAGAGGCCCGCACCCTCAGCCATTTCGACCAAATGTCCTAATATGCCAAAGCCGGTGACATCTGTCAAGGCATTTATAAAATCTAATGTACCAAAGACTTCGCCGACGGAATTGACAGCAGTAGCATAATGTAGCATAAGGGTATAATCTTCGGGTCTGATCTTTTCACGCTTCAAGGCTGTGGCCAAAACACCGATGCCCAGAGGTTTGGTAATATAAATCAGATCCCCGGTTTTTGCCCCGCTATTTTTTTTGATGTTTCGGGGATGAATTATGCCATTGACTGATAAGCCAAATATGGGGTCCTTAGCAGCAATACTATGTCCTCCTGCCAAGGGAATACCTATTTGCTCACAGATTTCCCTTCCTCCTTCCAAAACCGCGCTTGCTATTATAGGATCTATTTTTTCAACCGGCCAACTTAAAATTGCATTTGCAAATAAGGGTTTCCCGCCCATGGCATAAACATCAGAAACTGCATTAGCGGCTGCAATCCTTCCAAAATCAAAAGCATCATCCACTATTGGAGTGAAAAAATCGACCGTATTGATCATGGCCAATTCATCACTGACTTGATATATGGCAGCATCATCTTTAGTTGAATTGCCAACAAGTAATTTATCATAGGATATTTCCTTGGATTTTCTATTCGACAGAATACTATCCAAAACTGCAGGGGCAATTTTACAACCACATCCGGAACCTTCACTGAACTGGGTCAACCTTATTTTTTCGTTTTCCATTTGATGGATTTTTTTAAAGATATAAGTTTCAAACAAGATGCCTTAAAGTCAATATTACTCAGGTCCAAATTTAATGCTAGATCCCTTGGATTTTCTTCAAGATCATATTCATAAGCTCTATCATAATATTGAAGCAGATTATCGATCCATAAATCATGCTGTCGGCTATCAATAGCTTCGATCGCTTCTGCAGTTCTCAAACTGCCCAATTTTTTCTGAAGCCTCTTTACTGCATTTTTCAAATCTTCATGAGGTAGGTGGGCATATTCTTTCTTGATATTTTGAATTCTTTCTTCCCTTGTTTTATGAATTTCTATCAAGGGAGCTTTGATTATATGCTCATATAATTCCTTTGCCAATATCACTTTCCCTATTCTCCTGCTTTCATTTTCAATCCAGATTTCCTTTGAATCCGGAATACGAAAAAACTCTTCTGCCAGCAAATTCTCAAATTGCTCAATACTAGGTTGGGGATCCTTACCAATACCTCCAAAAGAAGAACCTTTATGTTTGGCAAGATCTTCAAGATCAATAATGTTTTCACCAAGTTGCTTTAAATGATGCAATAAATCAGTTTTACCAACTCCTGTTTTACCTCCCAAAACCAAATAGTCTCTTTTTTGCCGAACGACCTCATAAGTTAGCTTACGATAAACTTTATAGCCACCCTTTAATCTGAAAATTTCAAAACCCACCATTCCGAGAATCCAAGACATAATTTCACTTCTCATACCCCCTCTCCAACAATAAATTAAAATCTTTTTTTCGGGAAAAAGCCTTATTGCTTCTTTAATAATCAAATGAAATCTGGGACCTACTAACTCAAAGCCTTTTACCATTGCTTGGTAGCTTCCTTCATTTTTATAAACAATTCCTACTCTTTTTCTTTCCTCATTATTTAAAATGGCCAGATTAATTGCTCCCGGAACATGGCTTTGCAAAAATTCACCCTCACTCCTAACGTCAAGTACAGGAATACTTTCTCTCAATTCCAAAAAACTTTCAATATCAATCAATATCTCTTTCATCAAATGTGAATAAAAATAAAAATAGCCACAAAGTATGAATCTTTGTGGCTATTGATTGTTTCTATTATTTTTTATTAAAGCTGAGCATCAAGTTTTTTAGCCAAAATTGCTTTTGGCACCGCTCCAACTTGCTTATCTACAATCTCACCCCCTTTGAAGAACAATAAAGTAGGAATGCTTCTGATCCCGAATTGAGAAGCTACTCCTGGATTGGAATCAACATCAACTTTTCCTATGACTGCTTTTCCTTCATATTCTCCTGCCAATTCCTCAACGATCGGACCTATCATTTTACACGGTCCACACCATTCTGCCCAAAAATCAACTAGGATAGGGTGCTCGGAATTCATAATTTCTTGAAAATTTGAGTCAGTAATTTCTATTGCTTTTGCCATTTTAATATACTTTTTATTTGTTTCCTAAATTTCTAAATATACTAGGTAAGCGTATTCACTGCTAATAAGTTCCTGAATTGGATTAAACATGATTGATAAAATCTATGGCACATATTTAAATTTTTACCAGGACTATTCATGTCATGACTCGAAGTCATGGCATGAATTTAATGCTATAAAATTTGATAAACCACTTCCGGAATCTGACCCAAGTCATTGATCATTTCGTTGGAGGGATCTACTGTGAATTTTTTAGACATTAAATCCAAAGTAATATTTTCCTTGCTGTCGATGACATTGATATACAATTTGGCATCTCCCTTATACTTTTGGGTGATTGTTTCAAGTTTCTCCATCAGATCAAAGGTCAAGTCATCCAAGTCAATATTGACCCTTAATCCTTTGATCATTTTCCCTCTCACCTCATTTAGAAGCATTATCGTATTGATCTTAAATTCAAATTCATTTTCCTTCCATTTATTGGGATGAACTGAACCGGTGATATATAAAAACCATCCCGTCAT
>CAZLJT010000111.1:7995-11551 GCA_964559905.1 uncultured Aquiflexum sp. | reverse complement strand
TTGGCGTCCATATCTTCACTTTCCTCCAAAGTAAAATCTCCATTTCTTGTGATCCTGAATAAATTAATGGATTCAATATTGACATTTCTAAAAAGGGTGATTATGTTTTCCCTAATAACTTCTTCAATAGGAACATAAATGACTACATCTTCTCTTTCAATTTCAAAAAATCTTGGGATATTGGCCGGAATCTGTACAAAGGATAGTTTTTTATTTTCTTTTTTGTCTCCAGGTGCCAATGTTACCACTCCAAATACCAAAAGTTTGTTCATCAGAATCGGAAATGTCCTATACCCATCAAATACCATTGGCGTCAGCATGGGATATACCGCCTTCATAAAATATGATTTGATATAATCCTGTTCTTCCATTTCAAGATTTCTCACATTACTGAGAATAAACCCTGAAGCTGACATTCTTGGAAGAAGATTAATCAAAAAATGCTCTTGTTGCCTTTTGTGAAATTCCTGACATTCAAGCATCAGTCTCATTTTAAATGGCTCTTCCCTAAGTCCAGAATAATCTACCCTTTCTTTTTCGTAATCAAGGTAATTATAAAGAGATCCGACCCGGATCATAAAAAATTCATCAAGATTAGATGCCGTAATGGCCAAAAACTTCAATTTTTCAAAAATTGACCTATGTTCTTTTTTGGATTGATCCAACACCCTATCATTGAATTTCAACCAACTTAAGTCCCTACTGACCAAATCACTTGATTCAATGATACTATCAAACTTATCTTTAGAGGCTACTTTCATATTTAGATTAAACAACTTGGAAATTAGAGAAATTTATTTGGCCAAAACCACGCATAATTTTAGCAATTTATTATTTAATTAAAAAAAAAAGGGGCTAGATGCCCCTTAAGTTTTAATTATCAGGAATCTATTTTTGCATATTTGGCATTCTTCTCAATAAAATCCCTTCTTGGCGCCACCTCATCGCCCATCAACATAGAGAAAAGGTGGTCTGCTTCCGCAGCTGAATCAATCGTGACCTGCTTCAGTGTCCTGGTGTTAGGATCCATTGTAGTTGTCCACAATTGCTCCGGATTCATTTCCCCAAGTCCTTTATAGCGCTGAAGATTGATACTGTCTTCTTTGCCTTCTCCTACCATTTCCCTAGCCAGGTTTTTCCTTTCTTCTTCATTATAGGCATATCTTTCATCCTTTCCTTTTTTAAGCAAGTACAAGGGAGGTTGTGCGATGTAGACATAACCATTTTCTATCAAAGATCTCATATATCTGAAAAATAAGGTCAGTATCAAAGTTCTGATATGTGAACCATCAATATCAGCATCTGTCATAATAATGATCTTGTGATATCTCAAGTGGGAAAGATCAAGCTCTTTGTCATCATTTACGGTACCAAACTTTACGCCAAGTGCAGTAAGAATGTTTTTGATTTCGTCATTGTCATAAATCTTGTGCTCATGTGCCTTTTCCACATTAAGGATTTTTCCTTTTAATGGCAAGATGGCCTGAAATTCCCTATCTCTCCCCTGCTTGGCAGATCCTCCTGCGGAATCACCTTCGACAAGATAAAGCTCACAAACAGTAGGATCAGAATTGGCACAATCAGCAAGCTTGCCCGGAAGACCGCCACCTCCAAGAACATTTTTCCGCTGAACCATTTCTCTGGCTTTCCTGGCAGCATGTCTTGCTTGCGCAGCTAGAATCACCTTTCCTACAATGGTTTTGGCCTCCTTAGGATGCTCTTCCAACCAAATTTGTAGAACTTCTGATACCGAACTATCTACCGCCCCTACTACATCTGAGTTACCCAATTTAGTCTTTGTCTGACCTTCAAATTGCGGTTCCTGCACTTTCACTGAAATCACAGCAGTCAATCCTTCTCGAAAATCATCACCGGACACCTCCAACTTCAATTTGTCCAACATCCCTGATTTGTCAGCATAGCTCTTAAGTGTCCTAGTTAATGCCCTCCTAAATCCGGAAACGTGGGTTCCGCCTTCATGGGTATTGATGGTGTTGACATAGGAAACTACATTTTCAGAATAAGAAGAATTGTAATTCATGGCAACCTGAACTGGCACGCCATTTTTTTCAGACTCTATATAAATAGGGTTTTCTATGATTTTTTCTTTGTTTTCATCCAGATATTGAACGAATTCAACCAAGCCTCCCTCTGAATAAAACTCATCCGACCTGGGCGCCCCATCTTCATCTTTTTCCCTTAAATCGGTCAAAAAGATTCTGATTCCTGCATTAAGAAATGACATTTCCCTCATCCTTGTCGCTATGGTTTCATATTTGAACTCTGTAATAGCGAAAATACTCGCATCAGGCTGAAAATGAATGACTGTGCCACGCTTATCTGTTGTACCTATTTCCCTAACAGGATATTGGGGGACTCCGATATGGTATTCCTGTTCGTATACTTTACCTTTTCTGTAAACGGTCGCCTTAAGCATGGTGGATAATGCGTTGACACAAGAAACACCAACTCCATGTAGACCTCCTGATACTTTGTAAGTATCTTTATCAAACTTACCCCCCGCATGTAAAACGGTCATAACTACCTCAAGAGCTGACTTTTTCTCTTTGAGATGCATATCGGTTGGAATACCACGACCATTGTCTTCTACGGTTACTGAATTATCCTCATTGATGGTGACTTTGATAGTGTCACAATGACCAGCTAAAGCCTCATCTATAGAGTTATCAACAACTTCCCAAATTAAATGATGTAATCCTTTGACCCCAATATCGCCAATATACATGGCAGGTCTTTTTCTAACTGCTTCTAATCCTTCTAAAACCTGAATATTACCAGCTGAATAATCTTCCTGGTTTCCTTCTTTTTGCTCGTTCATAATTTGTTTAAAATGCCTTTCTTACATTTAAAAAAGAGATATTTTCAACTTTTTTCTAAAGTGTAAAAATAGACAAAAAAATTGAGAGCACATACCTTAATTCCACCTTTAAAAGATACCTTTCAAATCATTTTATTCTCAATGTATAAATATTCATAAAAGAAAAAATATATTGGGTGGATTCAAAATCAAAAATATTCTTAAATTTTTGATACACAATTTACAAATGTTGATCTCAGTTAATCAGTCATTTATATACATTTGTTTAATATTTTTTTCTTTTTCTTAAACAAATCTTGTTCTGGTGGTCTTATGTAACCGAGGTCTCACCCGAACAAAATTTTAAAAATCCATTATAAACTAAAATCCTTAATCTATGAATGCCATCTTAGCAGCAGATTTGATTGGTTTAGATAAACTGATCAATAGTGACCCAGTAGCCATTACCTTCTTTATTGGGTACATGGCAATGTTTGCTTCCGCAGTTTTTTTCTTTGTTGAAAGAAGCTCTGTGAGTGATAAATGGAAAACCTCGTTACTGGTTTCCGGTCTTATCACAGGTATTGCGGCAGTACACTATTACTACATGAGAGATTTCTACCTTCAGACAGGGCAAAGCCCAACAGCATTCAGATATGTTGATTGGACCTTGACTGTTCCATTGATGTGTGTAGAATTCTATTTATTGACAAAGCCCTTTGGGGCAAAAACAAGTAC
>CAZLJT010000111.1:0-7985 GCA_964559905.1 uncultured Aquiflexum sp. | reverse complement strand
ATCAGGTATAGAAAATAATGTAATGTGGGGAATCTTCTCTACAGTTGGTTATCTATATATAGTATATGAAGTATTTGCAGGTGATGTTGCAAAATTGGCAAAAGGTTCTAACAGTCCTGCCCTCAATAGAGCTATGTTTTTATTGAAGATTTTCATTACTCTTGGATGGTCAATTTATCCAATAGGATATATGGTACTTCCTGGAAATTTATTATCAGGAGCATTTGAAGTAAGCAGTATTGATTTGTTCTACAACCTTGCGGATGCGATCAACAAAATCGGATTTGGTCTGGTGATCTATTCTGTGGCCATTTCGGAAACAGCTAAGGCTAAAAAATCCCAATTAGCTTAAAAATTATAGGACTTCACTGACTACAGTGAAGTCCTTTTTTTCTCAACCCAAAAGCCAATGGATACATACGATTATATTGTTACCGGTCTTGGATGTTCAGGATTAAGCTTGGTTTATTATCTACTGGACAGTCAGCTAAAAGATAAGAAAGTCTTGCTAATTGACAATTCCTCCAAAACCGAAAATGATAGAACGTGGTGTTATTGGGCTGAAAAACCACTTGAAATCCACCCAAAAAAAACTCCTTTGGTTTTTTGGAATTCTATTAAAATTACTGATGCGACCAATTCAGTTTTATCAAATCTGCAAAGTTTGAATTATTACCACATCAAATCTTCTGACTTTTATTTGGAGATATTAGAAAAAATCAAATTGTTTCCAAATGTTACTTTTTTGAAGGATGGGGTTTTGAATATTAAAGGTGCTGAACAAGGTCCTGTCATCGTTTCAACTTTGAGGTCAGGCAATTTTAGTACCTCCATTTTGTTCAATAGTATACCATTCACCCCTCCGTTGAAAAATATACCCGTTCTAAAACAGGTATTTGTTGGATGGAGAATTTCAAGCAAAAAACCCTGTTTCAACCCCCAGTCAGTTTCGTTAATGCATTTTGTTTCCGATCAAAAAAACAAAACGGATTTTTTTTACACACTTCCATATCAAGAGAATGAAGCGCTTATTGAGTACACACTATATACCAAAGCGGAAATAGATATTCCTATTATGGAAGCTCAATTAATCGATTATATTAAAAATGAGCTTAAAATTGAAGAATATGAGATTCTTTTTAAAGAGTCAGGGACAATTCCAATGACAACTTTAGAAAGACCTTCAAATCAAAACCCTAATATTATCCACTTGGGAACTTTGGCCGGTTGTTCTAAGCCGTCTACAGGCTACACCTTTTATGATATTCAAAAACATTGTAAATCTATAATCGATGAATTGACATCAACCGGAAAAGTAAGTTCAAGAAAATGGGATAGAAAGAGAAGATTTAAATTTTATGACAACATCATCCTAAATATTGCTGTCAAATGGCCCAACGCATTACCTGAAATTTTCAGTAAAATGTTTGGAAATAATAGGGCTAACGTGGTGCTGAAATTTTTAAGTGAAGAAACCACCTTATGGGAAGAAATCGGAATTCTTTCAAGATTAAAGTTCGCCATTTTCATCAAATCTCTATTGAGTTATGAAAAACATTGAGATCGTCGGAAAGTTTCTTGGAATAATCATCGGTCTAGTCTATTTACTTTTCTTCCAAGGAAACCAAATTTATGAATGGATTTGTTTCATCTCTATCCTGACTTTAATTGGAATTCCACATGGAGCGATTGACCATCTTTTGCTCAGCCCAGAAATCAATAAAAAAAAGCTTTTTGATTTTATTATCAAATACTTGGTAATAATCGCTGTGTACTTGGCACTTTGGATGATTTTTCCGACATGGGCACTTTTTGCATTTATTTTAATGTCAGCCTACCACTTTGGGCAAAGCCACTTTATAAAATCAAAGATTAAAAAACTGGAAAGGTTAACTTATCTTTCTTTGGGTCTTTTTTTTTTAAGTACTATCCTTTGGGGAGACTTTGAATATACCACATCCATTTTATCAAATATTATTGAGGTAAGTTCCCTCAAAAATTATGGTAATCAGTTTATATTTTTAACCTTTTCCCTTGCCACAATTCTGATAGCAATCAATCTTAAAAAAGAAGCTTTTTGGCTTTTGTTGGAATCAGTTCTTTTGGGAATGCTGTTATATCATTTGCCGCTGCTTCTTGGTTTTATTATCTACTTTGGATTCTGGCACTCTCTTCCAAGTATGAAAGAAGAATTTGAGGCCTTAGAAAACTACTTAAAAGATGATAAGGTCAAAGGGTTCATCTTGAAGCTTTTACCTTTTACATTGATAAGTTTGGCAGGAATATCTGTGATATTGTTGATTTTTTCCAAAATGATGAACACCAACCAATTGACTTTATTGTTCTTTATTTTGGTCTCATTAATATCAGCTCCCCATATTTGGTACATGAACCTCTTTTTGAATTCAAGAAAAGCTTAATATTGTCCTGTACTCAAGAGGACAAGGTTACATGCAGGCCAAACCTCTATATTATTATTTCTTGCCAATTCCATCAGGTCGGGATTTTCAGTTCCCGGGTTAAAAATAATACGCTTAGGTTTCAGGGAAAGAATGTAATCATAGTACTCAACCTGATTTGCTGTACCAATATATAAAGTTACTGTATGGACATCCTCCACATGCGGTTTTTTTCGAATATCCAATATTTCCTTTCCAAACAATTCTCCTTTCTTAAGACCAATGGGAACAAAATCAAGGTTTCTTTCTGAAAACATCTCAGCTGCAAAGTATGAATATCGTCCTGGATTTGTTGAAGCTCCAAGGATTACTGTTTTAATATCTCTGTTTTTCATCTACTTCCAAACACCCTATCTCTTTCAAACGTTTCCATATGCCGATGTTTCTTACTGTCATAGATATCTGCAATCGTGATCATAATGCCAGTTTCCTCCACTGCCCCAAATTCATCATTCAATGCTGTTCCGAAAGTTTTCATAGTCGGAGACAGATTCATATAGGTATTGATCAACGGTGGGATATTTTCTTTTGCAGCTCGTATTTTTGAGTTCAGTAATTTATATCCTTCTTTATAATCCAAATGTTCCAACTCAGATTTAAATTGGGAAATATCAGTTTCAAAAGTTAAAGTTAAGTGCTTATGAGGGGTGACAAGATTCTCATTGTCAGGGAAATAATGATGCATAAAACAAAGCAACATGTCCCTTGCTTCTCTGTCGTAATGCGGATACATGGTTACTTTTCCAAAAAGGTACTTAACAGAAGGGTTTAGCATCACGATTGCACCTAAACCATCCCAAAGATTATCCAAGGAAAAAAGCCCTTTCCTGTTATCAATACTGGGCTGATATTTCGGTTGTACAAATGACCGGCCCAATTCAATCGTATAAGGTATGTAATTGGCCAAAAAATCTTTGGAAAACTCAAACAAATGTGCTGTTGATAAATTAATATGTCCGTTTTCATCAATCTTGGCATTCTTACAATGGATCAATCTATATCCAGCAACTATCTCTTTATCCTCTGGATTCCAGGTTATCAATTGCTGGTAGCAATTTTCATTGATATCATTATCATCTATATCCAAGGCAAGACCTGTCCCTCCCCCGGCTGACCTAAAGGTTAATTCCCTAAGCCTTCCAATCTCTCTGATTACATTTGGAGAATTGTGGAAATCAACCAGATAAATATGATTGTCACCATTATTGGCATACCTAAGAAACCTCTCGGAATTAAGTTCTTTCTCTACTAAATCCTTGTCTACAGGAGGTATAATTTCTTGCATAGTTTAATTTTTTAGGCCATTTGGTAAACCAGACTTTTAACCTCCTCAGCCCATTCTATTTCACTTTTCGATTTATCAAAATAATCGGAAGAAATAGGTTTTCCTATATGTATGACAACTTTTTTTCCTTTTTGGGAAAACATTTCATCGGAAAGGTAAAACATTTCTAAATTGATCTTGATGCCCAGCATTTTACGTATTTTAGCAAAATTATAAAAGAAATCTGAGTTTCTACCTTCAATGTAAACGGGTACAATATCCTTTTTGTATTTTTTTGATTTGCTTATAAAGCTTTTTTTCCACTCGAGGTCCATTATTCCATTGGCTTGTTTCCGGGAAACCAAGCCTGCTGGAAAAACAAGCACGGCATTGTCACTGGCATACGTTTCCTCTATCAATTTGGTAATCTGTCTGCTATTAGACCCCAGTTTATTGACAGGAATGAACATGGGTTCAAAGTTTTTGATATTAGTAAGAATATCATTGACCAAAACCCTTAAATCAGTCCTATACTTACCCAAAGCATACATAAAGGCAATACCATCCATTCCTCCAAGCGGATGATTGGCGGCGAAAATCACTGAACGGTCCAACGGAATATTTTCAGCCCCTTTCAGGCTTACTTTTACCCCAAATTCTTCAATAAGTGAATTAACAAAATCAAATCCTTGAAGGTGACCTATTTTAGCCATAATTTCATTGACTTCATTTTCGTGAACTATTCTTTTGATGTAATTCAAAACAAACCCCGGCATCCATTTATAAAAAGTAGCATTCTTGCCTTTGATTATATTTTCAACATCAACAAATTTCCGGATTTCTTTCACTTTTAATTTTTGATTTAAATAAATCGTATCTACAGTTTCTTTCAATTTTCTGATAATCAGATCAGTTACTCATTAAAGAATTCCATTCAGTTTCCTGATTTTGCTATTTATGCAATTATTCATCTTTAAAAATACAAATTTTTAATTGTGGTTAAAGAAAATTATTAATTTACAGAATATTATTTTATAGAATCCTTAAAATACTATAATGTTCTGCAGTATTTAAAAAAGGATATTCTGCAAATTATCCTATTATTTCTCAAACAAACTAAAAGTATTGACTTGGTGTTCAGTATTTTTGGAACTTTCACTCATTGTGAGAGATTTTTTGGTAAATCAAAAAACTAATTTATAATTATAGGGTTACAAAATAAAAATACTATGAACCTTGCTATAACAGGTCCCACTTCAGGTATTGGGGCTGAAACTTTTAAAGCACTTGCAAGAGACTTTAAAAAATTATTGATTTTGGCCAGAAATCCTGCGAAAGCCAAAGATCTTATACAATCTTTGGATCCGAGTCTTCGTAACAAGGCGGTTTTTGTTCCTTTGGACCTTGCGGATATGGATTCCATTGTCAAATCAATTGCTTTGATTGAGAAAGAAGTGGACCACCTTGATGTTCTCATTAACAACGCTGGTGGAATATTTCAGAATAAGGAAATTACCAAAGATGGTTTCGAATTGACTTTTTCAGCAAACCACCTAGGACATTTTTTACTCACCCACCATTTGATTCCTCTATTGCTCAAATCCAAATCTCCAAAAGTAATTAATGTCAGTTCAGAGGCTCACAGAGCGGCAAGACCCAACTTCAATGACATTCAATATATGGATGGAAATTACAGTTCATTCAACGCCTACGCTAATGTTAAATTATTTAACATACTGTTTACTAAGTCTCTTGTGGACCGATATGAAAGTAAAGGTTTGAGTTCCTTTGCCCTTCATCCAGGTGTAGTGAAATCAAATTTCGGGAAGGAAACATCTGGAGTATTTAAGTTTTTCTGGAAACTGGCGACTCCTTTTATGATAACTCCAAAAGAAGGTGCAAAAACAAGTATCTATCTGGCAAAAAACAAAATTGATAATTCCAAAAATGGGTACTATTTCAAAAATAGTAAAGCCAATACACCTTCAACTGATGCAAGATCCAAAAAAATGAGGGAAAGACTATGGCAGGAAAGTGAAAGACTTTTGGAAAAGTGGCTATAGTATTTTAATCCTTTAGCCACTTTTTTTAATCAAACTGAAATTATCCATTGGGGTCAATTTTATAACTCATCCCAATTCCATTCTTCATTGATTTGACTGATAGCGTGATGGGCTGTAAGATCGTATTGGCAAGGCACTATAGATACAAAATTGTTTGCTATAGCCCACTCATCATTATCTTCACCTTTATCAAAATTCACAAAATTACCAGCCATCCAAAAGTACTTTCTACCATTTGGGTCATATCTTTCTGAAAATTCCTCCTGCCATTTTGCATGGGCCTGCCGGCATATTTTAATTCCTTTTAGGGATTCATTCCTTTTAGGCGGAAAATTGACATTTAGTGCTACTCCTTTTGCTATTCCATTTTCCAGGACTTGCTTCGAAATTTTATATACATATTCCTCGACATGGCTGAATTCGGCTTTGGAAGAGTAGTCACACAAGCTAAAACCAATAGAAGGGAGGCCTTCCAAGGCACCTTCAATTGCTGCTGACATTGTCCCTGAATACAAAACGGATATTGAGGTATTACTTCCATGATTGATCCCACTGACCACAAGATCGGGTTGACGGTCTTTAAGCACGTAATGCTTGGCTAGCTTAACACAATCTGCAGGAGTTCCACTTGATTTAAACGCCTGAACATCAGGAAAAATCTCTTCCTCGTAAAGTCTAAGTGTTTCACCTATTGTGATAGCATGACCCATTCCCGATTGCGGGCTATCGGGTGCAACTACTACTACGTCTCCTAATTGTTTCATCACATTTACCAACACCCGGATCCCCTTAGAGGTAATGCCGTCGTCATTCGAAACCAAAATCAATGGTTTTTTTTTCATAAAAGTTATTTGATTTGATTATAATAGGCGGTGATGCGAAGTAGATCACCCCTCTTGTCATGAGAAAGTCTGTTTTTTCTCATAAACAATTCGACTTCCTCAGAGCGATCAGCAAAAAAGTCCAAAAGATCTTTTTTCTTCTGCGTATATCTTTGAATTTTTCCTCCCTTTAGAAAATAGTAATTGAATGCAAGTTTATAGGCTCCACCTATTTGGGGGCCGAATAACGGATTCATTGCCATCGGACCATACATCCCCATATTCCTATTATCAGTTGTTATATATTCTCTACACAATAGAATGATATCACTTCCTTCAGTCAGGATTTCAAAGAAAATGGGAGTTTCATAATCGCCGGTTAAGGAATATGGCAGCGAATAGAAATTTCTGATGCCACCATATTGTTCATCAAAAATTTCAAATTCAACAACATTTGAAGCACCGAAAGTTTCTATACCATTCTGTTGGATTTGGACGATGTTGCTCTCTAAATCATATTTGACCTTCCCTTGATATACTTGTCCGTTTGTTGTTACAATTTGGCCTTTGTGCCATACTTGCGAAGGGAATTGACCATTTTGGGAAAAAGATTCCAAGTTGAATAAAAATATGAAAAAGGCTATCAGCTGTATTTTTTTCATATTGTTGTTTTTTTAATTCAATAACGGATACCAGTTGAAATTGGTTAATCCTATTTTTTTTATTTCAATATCATTTATAGGTCCGAAAATATTTTGGATGATTATTTAAGGTTTTTAAGAATAGTATGTCCCATTTTATCTCTTTTTGTAGAAAGGTATTTTTCATTATGGGGATTTGGTGCTATCTCAATTGGTATCTGCTCTACAATTTCAAGTCCATAACCCAACAAGCCGACCCTTTTTGTAGGATTGTTTGAGATCAACCTTATTTTACTTACGCCAAGATTCCGGAGTATTTGTGCTCCTACCCCATAATCTCTCTTATCCATCGGCAAACCTAAAGCAATATTGGCCTGAACGGTATCCATTCCTTGTTCCTGTAATTTATATGCTTTGAGTTTGTTGAGCAGGCCAATGCCTCTTCCTTCCTGATTCATATACAAGACAATGCCTTTACCCTCTTTTTCTACCATTTGCATGGCTTTATGCAATTGAGGTCCACAGTCACATCTACAACTCCCAAATATATCACCGGTGATACAGGAAGAATGCACTCTTACCATGACTTCATCATTAACATCCCATTTTCCCTTTATTAAGGCCAAATGAATATCTTCCGTATTGGTTTGACGAAAAGCTATCAAATCAAAATCACCCCAGGTAGTTGGCAATGCAACCCCAATTTCTCTTTTGATAAGGCTTTCTTTTTTTAAGCG
>CAZLJT010000110.1:0-11575 GCA_964559905.1 uncultured Aquiflexum sp. | reverse complement strand
TTACTAAAATTGATCAAATAAATACAATACTATAAAAATAAGGTTGAAATTTTGACGGGATTATTTAAAAATATCAATTTAATTTATTTGAACGCGATGTAGCCTAAATTGAATTTGAAAATAATTTCTGGGCAGAGACTGAAAAGGCTGGCCCATTCCTGCCATCTGTCAGGCGGGGGTCTTCCTACTTCTGTCTTCTAACAGGTCTGTGTAGAATTTTGGGATAGTGGTAAAGAATTGGACAAACATTATTCTATCAATTTATTGAGAAAAATGATTTGGTGATAAATAAAAAAAGCGCATTGAAATTCCTTCCAATGCGCTTTTTCTTTGCAAGGCCTGATTAATATCTATAATATTCAGGCTTGTAGGGACCTTCAGGGGTCACTCCGATATATTCAGCCTGATCCGTTGTAAGGATATCCAACTCAACGCCCAACTTGGCCAGATGCAAAGCAGCTACTTTTTCGTCCAAATGCTTGGGAAGTACATAAACACCGGGCTCATATTGGTCTGTATTCAACCAAAGTTCAAGCTGTGCCAGCGTCTGATTGGAAAAGGAATTTGACATCACAAAAGACGGGTGTCCGGTTGCACAGCCCAGATTCACCAATCTGCCTTCCGCCAAAATGATCAATTCTTTGCCGTCCAGGTTATACAGATCTACCTGTGGTTTGATCACATCTTTGGTCTGTCCATAGGTTTTGTTCAACCAGGCCATATCTATTTCATTGTCAAAATGGCCGATGTTGCACACTATGGTTTTATCCTTCATCGCAAGAAAATGCTCTTTTGTGATGATGTCTTTATTGCCTGTTGCCGTCACGACAATATCCGCTTCCTTGACCGCATCCACCATTTTCTTCACTGCAAATCCGTCCATGGCAGCCTGTAGGGCACATATCGGATCGATCTCGGTGACAATAACCCTTGCGCCTGCACCTCTCAATGAAGCAGCTGAACCTTTCCCCACATCCCCATAACCTGCCACAACGGCCACTTTTCCCGCCATCATGATATCGGTTGCCCTTCTGATGGCATCTACGAGTGATTCCTTGCATCCGTATTTGTTATCAAATTTTGATTTGGTGACCGAATCGTTCACATTGATGGCAGGCATGGGAAGGGTCCCTTTTTTCATCCGCTCATACAGCCTGTGGACACCTGTGGTCGTCTCTTCGGAAAGGCCTTTAATACCAGAAACCAGTTCAGGATAGTTGTCAAACACCATATTGGTCAGGTCTCCGCCATCATCAAGAATCATATTCAATGGTTTCTTTTCCTCACCAAAGAAAAGCGTCTGTTCGATACACCAGTCAAACTCTTCGGCAGTCATGCCTTTCCAGGCATAGACCGAAATTCCTGCTGCGGCTACTGCGGCAGCGGCATGGTCCTGGGTAGAAAATATATTGCATGAAGACCAGGTCACATCAGCTCCTAAAGCGGTCAATGTTTCTATCAATACCGCCGTCTGAATGGTCATATGAAGACATCCGGCAATCCTTGCACCCTTCAAAGGTTGGGAAGGCCCATATTCTTCCCTGATGGCCATCAGTCCGGGCATCTCCGCTTCGGCAAGCTTGATTTCTTTTCTCCCCCACTCAGCCAATGAGATGTCCTTCACTTTGAAAGGTGTGTATACTTTTGATTTGATTTCAGACATGATTAATTATTTGTAAAGTTTAAAATTTCCAAATTTGAATTCCAAAATTAACTTATTTGAAATTAATACGAAATTATTTATCGAATAAGAACTTAACCTCCTTAAAAGCATAATGGTTGACAAAACCACTTTCTTTTTCGATAATAAGTTTACCATCCTTATCAATACCTATTATCCTACCGATAAAAACTACATTATCCTCATATTTAGCCCATTCTCCATATCTGAATAATTTATTCAGATAATCACTTAATATTTTGGAATGCATTCCCTTCTTCAATTCCAAATATCTATTTTCTATTTGCATTACAAGCAAGCGAAACAACTCCCATAAATTGAAATTCTGATTGGTCAATTTGGTAAGTGAAGTAGCATTGGGTACTGTAAAATCAACTTGATTTATATTAAGGCCAATCCCAACTATGGAAGATTCAATGGACAAGGAACTGATGCTATTTTCAATCAGAACCCCACCCAATTTCCCTGAATCCGTGTGAAAGATGTCATTGGGCCATTTGATTTTCACTCCTTGTACATAATCTCCAAAGAAATCCGTAACTGCCAATGAAATAGACATATTAAGATAAAACTGATCCGAGGGCACCAAAAATGCAGGTTGCAAAACCAATGAAAATATCAGATTCTTTCCTGGTTCAGAAATCCATTGATTACCCCTTTGTCCCCGCCCTTTGGTTTGATTATCCGTAATGATTATACTTCCTTCGGAAACTGTCCGATCCCCCAATCTTTTGTTTGCTTCGTCGTTTGTAGAATGACAGTCTGTCAGGTAAACAATATCTTTCCCCAAAAAAAGCGTATTGGCAAGGATTTTATACATTTCAAATTACTTTATTTGCAAATCAATACAAGTATTTATTTGGTTTGTTAAATCATAAAAGTCTAAATTGTAAAATTACATTAAAAATTATGACAGCAGAAGAGCTGAGCAAATTAATCGTTAAAGGGATGGAAGAAAAAAAAGCTTCCGATATTGTGGTGATGGACTTAAGAGGTATCAAAAATTCATTTACTGATTTTTTTGTTATATGCTCAGGAAATTCAGATACCCAATTAGAAGCCATTTCTGATTCAATCGAGGAGTTAACAATAAAATTGAAAGAAAAACCTTGGAGAAGTGAAGGCAAAGATAACAAGCAGTGGATTTTGATTGATTACATTAACGTGGTAGCCCACGTGTTTCTAAAAGAGAAAAGAGATTTTTATGGACTAGAGGAACTTTGGGGAGATGCAAAGATCACCAGGATATAATCTTATAATGTTTTGAACTTTAAACACCCTAAATCGTTTTAAAAAAAAGCTTTACAAAAAAAATAATGAGCGATACGAATAAAAACAAAAGTAAAAATTTTCTACCTAAGACGCCTCAAAAGCCCAATTTTCAACTTTGGTTAATTATTACGGCAGTAATAGTTCTTGTAGGTATCACTTGGTTTAATCAAAGGAGCACAGTAATCAATATTACCAAAAGCCGCTTTGAGGAAATGTACCTTTCTAATGATGTGGCCAAAGTAACCATTATCAGAAATCAGAACAGAATTGATGTAACACTCAAGGAATCAGCACTTGAAAATCAAAAATATAAAAGTGAACTGGAATCCAACAGTCCTTTCTTTAACCCTTTAGGTCCGCACTATTCTATTGAAGTTGCCAGTGCGGAAAAATTTGAAAAAGATTTTGAAGATTTGGAGAGCAGTGTGCCTGAAAATCAAAGAATTGCTTACACCGTAAAAAATGAGGAGTCATGGTCAAATTGGTTCTCGAGTTTTGGTTTTTTGATTATTCTATTCCTATTCTTTTGGATTATGATGAGAAGGATGGCAGGTCCAAGTGGACCTGGCGGGCAGATTTTCAATGTCGGCAAATCAAAGGCACAGTTATTTGATGCAGAGAATAAGGTCAAGACAACCTTTGACAACGTGGCAGGCTTGGATGAGGCTAAAGAAGAAATTCAGGAAATCGTTGAATTCCTTAAAAACCCATCGAAATTTACAAAATTAGGGGGAAAAATTCCTAAAGGAGCATTATTGATAGGACCTCCGGGTACAGGTAAAACATTATTGGCGAAAGCCGTTGCCGGTGAGGCTGGTGTACCATTTTTCACACTTTCCGGGTCTGATTTTGTGGAAATGTTTGTAGGTGTGGGTGCCGCAAGGGTTCGGGATCTTTTCAAACAAGCAAAGGAAAAAGCACCTTGTATCATATTTATAGATGAAATTGATGCAATAGGAAGATCTAGAGGAAAAGGTCAAATGCCTGGATCCAATGATGAAAGAGAAAATACCCTCAATTCCTTGTTGGTAGAAATGGATGGTTTTGGTACTGACTCAGGAGTTATAGTCTTGGCGGCAACAAATAGACCTGATGTATTGGACAGTGCTTTGTTGAGACCAGGAAGGTTTGACAGACAGATCAGTATTGATAAACCGGATATCGTTGGTAGGGAAGCTATTTTCAAAGTTCATTTGGGCCCCATAAAAACATCAGATGATATTGATGCCAAAAAACTGGCAGCACAAACTCCTGGCTTTGCAGGTGCGGAAATTGCCAACGTATGTAATGAAGCTGCACTTATTGCTGCCAGAAGAAATAAGGCTGCAGTAGATATGGAGGATTTCCAGGATGCCATAGACAGAGTAATTGGCGGATTGGAAAAGAAAAATAAAATTATTTCCCCTGACGAAAAAAAGATCGTTGCCTATCATGAAGCAGGACATGCAGTTGCTGGTTGGTTTCTGGAACATGCGGACCCATTGGTGAAAGTAAGTATTGTTCCCAGGGGAATAGCAGCCTTAGGTTATGCCCAATATTTACCAAAGGAACAGTTTCTCTACCAAACAGAACAACTGATGGATGAAATGTGTATGACCCTAGGAGGAAGGGCTGCTGAACACATCATATTTGGAAAAATATCGACAGGTGCCTTGAGTGACCTCGAAAGGGTTACTAAAATGGCATATTCGATGGTCTCTGTTTATGGTATGAATGATAAAATCGGGAATGTGTCGTTTTATGACAGCAAATCCAATGAATATCGAATGACAAAACCTTATTCTGAGACTACGGCTGAAACTATAGATGAAGAAGTCCGAAAATTGGTTTCAGAAGCCTACGAAAGAACAAAAAGTCTTTTGAGAAGTAAAGAAGCAGAATTGGAAATCCTTGCAAAGGAACTACTTGAAAAAGAAATTCTTTTTCAATCTGATTTGGAAAAACTGATTGGGAAAAGACCTTTTGCAAAAGAGACAACTTATGAGGCTTTCACAAAAAAGCCCATTAAAGAACTGGAGGAAGTTCCCGAAGTAGTTGAAAATCCCGAAAACAGCAGGGTTGAAGATGAGGGAAAATCCAAGGATGAAATTCCTCATAAGGTAGAAGACACAAAAGAATAAGAAAAAAATAAAATCAATAAGAGGCCTCCACATTGGAGGCTTTTTCATTTTCATACTATCTTTGCCTCATTCCCCAGATTCTATGAATATCAAACTTCATCAAAAGAAAATATTTTTTGCATCAGATTTTCACTTAGGCGCACCCGATGAAAAAAGCAGCAGAACCCGGGAAACCCTTATTATCCAATGGCTGAGCAGCATAGAAGAGGAAGCCGCAGCAATTTTCTTGGTCGGTGATATCTTTGATTTTTGGTTTGAATACGACAAAGTAATTCCCAAGGGCTTCATCAGATTTTTAGGAAAAATAGCCGAATTGAGGGAGAAAAACATCCCGATATTTTTTTTCACAGGCAACCATGACCTTTGGATGGACGACTACTTTACTGAAGAGCTTGGGATCCCTGTATATGATCATCCGATTGAAATAATCATCGAAGGCAAAAAATTCCTAATAGGTCACGGAGATGGACTTGGTCCGGGAGATACACAGTATAAAATCCTCAAAAAGGTTTTTACTAATCCGGTTTGCCAATGGCTTTTCAAATGGTTACATCCTGATTTGGGTATTAGATTAGCCCAATCATGGTCCAACAACAGCCGAATCACCAACCTTGAAAGCAAAGAAAATGAATTCAAAGGTGAAGATGAATGGATTTGGAGCTATTGCCAGCAAATAGAAAAAAACAGACACTTTGATTTTTATATCTTTGGACATAGACACCTGCCTTTAGATCTCCCTGTTGGAGACTCTGCAAGATACTTTAATCTTGGCGAATGGGTAAGTCAGTGTACTTTTGGGGAGTTTGATGGAAAAGAATTCAAAATCAAAAAATTCACAAATTGAAGATTCGGGTACTCATATTGTTACTTTCCTGCATTTGCCTTCAATCATTCTGTCAAATTGAATCCTGGGGAGATTTTAAAAAAATAGATTTTCCAAAGTTAGATCAACTCTCACTGGATAATCAGGGTTTCATTTTCTTGGCAGATCTGGAGGGGAATATTTATCAATATGACCGAAATGGGAAATTTATCAATAATTTTTCCCCCGATCGGCAAGGAAGTCTTAGCCAATTAGAGGCCTTTTGGACAGTCAATATTTTCACGTTTTCAACCGATCTTCAGGAATATAGGATTCTAAATAGATTTATCATTCCGATTGCAGAAAACCAATTTCCGATTGAAATGGTCGGATTGGCCAAAATGGCCACTTTAGGTAACAACAATATCATTTGGATTTTCGATGAAACCGACCTGTCTATAAAGCAATTTGATTATGTAAGAGGAAGAATCATTCAAAATCAGCCCTTGAATCTGATTCTAGACCGATCTTCGTTGGATATAATAGATATCAAAGAATACCAAAATTTATTGTTTTTGAATATCAGAAATGAAGGTGTCTTTGTTTTGGATAACCAAGCAAATTTCATCAAAAGAATAAAGGCAGAATCCGATCAAAAACTTGGCTTTTGGAAAAGTAATTTGGTATATCTGAAGGATAATAAAATCGTTTTGGTAAATTTTCAATCTGATGATACCGAAGAAATAGAAGCACCCATTGGCTTTGAACCAAAAGCTGTCATGATAAACCAATATAATGTGTTGTTTTTTGACGGTAATCAGGTTTGGATCTACAATAAATCAGAAACACCTTTGGACAAATTTTAAAAATTTATTCCCCAAATCATTTCTGTTGGATCTTTTAAGATATTGCTGTTTAATCCTCCAAAACAAATCAAGGCATTTAATAGTCTTTTCACTGGAAGCTTTTCACAAAAAAACCTTTGAGGTTTATACCCCAAAGGTCATTTTTTCAATAAGAAGTGAAATTGAAAATCAGCCAATTTCTACCAATGTAATATCAAAGATCAAATCCTGACCTGCCAAGGGGTGATTGGCGTCAAGTATGATTTTTTCATCATCTATATGTGTTACTTTTACCGGTACGGGCTGGCCTGCCTGATTTTGAAGTGAAAGTTCCATACCTATTTCAGGATTGATATGAGGAGGCACCTGTTCTTTAGGAATTTCCAACATCATATCTTCCCTTTTTTCTCCATACGCTTCCAAACAGGGAATCGTGATACTTTTTTCTTGCCCGATTTCCATACCATAAACAGCTGCATCAAAACCTTTGATCATATTCCCATCTCCCAATGTAAATCCAAGAGGATCTCTGTTGGCCGACGAATCAAATATTGTTCCGTCCGTTAACCTTCCGGTATAATGTACCTTGACGCTGTTTCCTTTACTTGCTACTGACATATTGATTTTTTTTTGTTAAAGTCTTAAAGTTAGCAAATTTCAAATTGGATTGAAAACCTGTCCGTAAATGAGTCAAGAACTGTCCGATTTTAAAATGATTATGTTCATTTTTGAACATAATTTATATAGATTTACAGCTTAAATTATTGAAGTGGCTCTATTTAAAGAATGGCACCATTTTGTCATTAGAAATTGAAGCAATAAATCCAAATGCAATGGAAAACCAACAACTAGGAAAAATACTAATCATAGATGACAATGAAGATTTACTTTTCGCAGCCAAAATGTTGCTGAAAAAGCATGCTAAAGAAGTAACCATAGAAAAGGATCCACGGCGAATCCCATTTTTGATCAATAACAACAGTTATGATGTGATACTTTTGGATATGAACTTTACAGATGACACCACATCCGGCAAAGAAGGTTTCCATTGGCTTAAACAAATAAAAGAAATTGATCCAAAGGCTGTAGTAATTCTAATCACTGCTTTCGGAGATGTGGAAATGGCCGTTCAGGCATTGAAGGAAGGAGCGACTGATTTTATTCTCAAACCTTGGCAAAACGAAAAGCTGCTTGCCACATTGACTTCTGCATCAAGATTAAAGGAAAGCTATAATCAGGTAGAAAAGCTTTCTACCAAACAAAAACAGCTACAATCAGATCTCAAAAAACCCTATGCAGATATCATCGGGCAAAGCTCCTCAATGAAAAACATTTTTTCCATCATCGACAAAGTGGCACAAACTGATGCAAATATCTTGATTTTGGGGGAAAATGGAACGGGGAAGGAATTAATTGCGCGGGCAATACACGACAGATCTCACCGGAAAGATGAAATTTTTGTAGGTGTTGACATGGGGGCAATTACAGAATCACTTTTTGAAAGTGAGCTTTTTGGACATAAAAGGGGCTCATTTACCGATGCCAAAGAAGATCGCGCGGGAAGGTTTGAAATAGCCGACAAAGGCACGCTGTTTTTAGACGAAATCGGCAATCTCAGTATGCCACTGCAATCAAAATTATTGACTGTGCTGCAAAAACGGGAAGTTACAAGAATCGGGACAAACAAACCTATCCCTGTAGACATCAGATTGATATGTGCGACCAATATGCACATTCATGAAATGGTGATGGACAATACTTTTAGGCAGGATTTATTGTATAGGATCAATACGGTGGAAATATTTCTTCCTCCATTGAGAGAAAGACAGGATGATATTCCATTATTGGCCAATCATTTTCTAAAATCGTATTCCCACAAATACAGAAAAGATTTCAAAGGTTTTACCGCAAATGCCCTTCAATTGCTACAGAAATATAATTGGCCTGGAAACATCAGGGAACTACAACATGCTATTGAAAGGGCAATTATTATGGCAGAGGGAGAAAGCCTTGATAGCAGGGATTTCTTTTTCTTATCAGCAAAACCTGCCAATGAAAAAGCCTCTACCCCCAACACCTTTAACCTAGATGAAGTCGAGAAAAACTATATCCAAAAAGCCATCGACAAAAACGGCGGAAATATCTCCAAAGCAGCAAAAGAATTGGGCCTGACCAGAGCTTCTCTTTATAGAAGATTAGAAAAATATGGATTATAAGGTAGGCTTACTTGGGAGAATTGTCCTCTTGGCAGTATCTCTGTTTTTGCTGGCTTACTTTATTCTGAATGGGGCTGGTGTATTTGTGATATCCCTATTCATCATATTGATATTGGCTCAGATTGTATTTCTGTTAAGCTATGCAGAAAGTTCTTTTAAGAAGGTTCGCCAATTTTTGAATAATATCAAACAGGATAATTATACCAATGTCTACCCCGTAAAATTTGATGGGACAGAAACCGATGACCTCCACATTGAATTTAATGCCATATTGGCCAAACTTCAGGAAGACCAAGCTGAGAAAGAAGCTAATTACCAGTATTTCAGATCGGTTTTCCAGCACCTAAGCATAGGTTTGATCACTTTTGACGAGGAAGGAAAAGTCCAGATTGTAAATACCGCTGCCAAACGGATGCTGAATATCCTGCATTTGACCCAGATAGGTGATGTCGAAAAAATAAATAAAGAACTTCATCACGCTATCCATACTCTTCGGACCGGAGGAAGTGAACTGATCAAAATCGCACATCCTGATGGAATTATGCAGTTGAGTGTTTACGTCATTGAATTGGTATTAAGAGATACAAAATTCAAATTGGTATCTCTTCAAAATATCCAAAGTGAACTTGAAGAAAAAGAAATGGAGGCCTGGCAAAACCTCGTCAGGGTACTTACCCACGAAATCATGAACAGCATTGCTCCAATCTCATCTCTGGCAGCGACTGTAAAGGGGGATATTGAATCCAAAATAGATATCAATGAAACCATCAACCCAAATGACCTGGAGGATTATCTGATGGCCATCAGTACCATAGAAAAAAGAAGTCAGGGGATGATCAATTTTGTCAGTGATTTTAGAAGTCTGGCGCATATTCCCGCTCCAAGATTCCAAACTATAAGGCTCAAGGGACTTTTTGACCAATTGGAAACCTTGATGCAGCACCAGTTCGACGCTAACCAAATTCAATTCAAAAAACATATCGAACCGAAGGACTTGATTCTATTTGGTGATCAGAGCTTGATTGAACAGGTTTTGATCAACCTGATTCAAAATGCCATACAGGCGGTAGAAGATACTGTTTCAAGAATCATTTCTTTGGAAGCGTTTATTGATGAGGCCGGAAAAATCATCATTGAAGTTGCTGACAGTGGACGGGGAATTGAGGAAGAGGCTATGTCAAAAATCTTTATACCCTTCTTCACCACAAAAAAGAAAGGTTCGGGTATAGGATTAAGTTTATCTAAGCAGATTATGAGGCGACATAAAGGGAATATTCAGGTCAGTTCAAAACTCGGTGAGGGAACTACCTTCAAACTGATATTCAACGCTTAAAAATATAATGTTTATTTTTTAGTGTAAACAAAAACAGGACCATCACATGCTGCAGAAGTCATATTGGTCAGTTTTTTATCACCGGTGATAAACATAAGCTCCAGATTGCCTTCACTGCAATTGGCTGCCATATGAACATTGGTGTCATAAGTGAGAATAACTTTAAAAATGTATCCGGAATCATCTGATGGTATTAATTCAAAAAGCCCCAATGCTTGATCGGGTATAGCTGCTGTCTCACCCTGTCCTTTGGCTATTGTGGAAGTTTTTATAAATGTCCCGTCACCATTGAAGATATAACGTTCAGTAAAATCCAGTTCCTCTCCTATGACCGTTTCATTGGTCCATGAATTGGTAAGTTCAGCAAGATTCCAATAGCCTAGTATATTAAATTCAGGATTTTTATCCACCTGATTACAGGAAAACATCAGCAACAAAAAAAGAACAGGAACTAAAAGTTTTTTCATTTCAATAGATTCTTTATAATCAAACAATACGATTAATTGATTTTCTAAGTTGGTGAAATTCGGCCTGAACTCAAAGAAAATGAGTTAAAACAACAAGCTTTTGATTTTTTTCTATAACCAAAATTTTAGGAATATCATCATTCTATCACTGATTTGTAGCTTAAACAGGGTATTTAACAGTCAGTTAACTATAGCTTCACAATACCAAACTAAATTCTGAAAAAATTATCTATTTCATAATATCCTTTTAATCACCAGGTCAATCTTCACCCATATATTGCAAATAAAACTGACAGACTTGAAAACCCATTTCAAAACTATCGTCATCTCTGATGTACATCTCGGTACTAAGGGAGCCAAAGCAAAAGAAGTTGCCCATTTTCTCAAGCAATATACCTGTGAAAACCTGATACTAAACGGAGACATCATAGATGGATGGCAACTTCGTAGATCGGGTTCTTGGAAAAGGAAGCATACCCGGTTTTTTAATAGGATGCTGAAAATGATCGAGAGGGACAATACCAAAGTTTTCTATCTTAGAGGCAATCATGATGACTTTCTGGACCAGATACTTCCTCTTCAGATCGGTAATGTTTCTATTCAGACCGATATGATATATGAAAGCAACGGAAAAAAATTCTTTATCGGACATTGAATGATTACATGTTGCACAAATTGGTAATATATTATTAATGTGTGTTAATCCTCCTTTTGATTCTGGAATTATATGTCCACAATGGAATGCCAATTGTGTAATAATTTGCAATTCGCAACATAAACATAATGATTCTCCTATGTGTGATCCTATATATTTGTCCCATATCGCCTTTTTAAGAGAT
>CAZLJT010000109.1:0-11601 GCA_964559905.1 uncultured Aquiflexum sp. | reverse complement strand
TTGGTGTTGACGATATTGTAATTTTGAACTGTTGTGCTTTCAGTATTTTCGTAGAAGCCTCTATAACTGTTGATCAGGTAATGTCCAATGGATCCTCTAAAGAAGAAATTCAAATCCCAGTTTTTGTAATTCAATGTATTATTGAATCCAAAGTTGAATGTTGGGTATGCTGTTCCCAATTGAGCCCTGTCATCATTACAATTACAATACACCGGATTGCCATTAGCGTCAACAGCCGTTCCATCAATCACCTTTAATCTCGGGCTACCGTTTTCATTGACACCGTCAAAAATTGGACCCCAAATCTGGCCTAATGGGCCATTTTCCTGAACCCTGATCAATTGGGTCAGGTTTTGTCCCGGAGAACCAAAGTTAGAACGGTAATTCACATCACCAAACGAAAGATCTCCGGATGACAAGCTACGCAAGTTTGTTCTCAAAGTAGAGAAGTTCAAACCTGTTGTCCAACGGAAATTACTTTTTTGAATAGCTTGATAGTTCACCATAAACTCAATTCCTGAATTTACCATTTCTCCGATATTCAAAACTGTTTGTGGAAAAAGGTTTGGCGGAACAGGTACATTGATAGGGAGTAGCATTCCAGTAGTAACCCTTGTGTAATAATCAAAGGCACCATCCAATTTGTTGTTAAGGATCACAAAGTCCATTCCGAAGTTGTACTCATCTTTTGTCTCCCAAGCCAAGTTAGGATTAGGATTGGATACAGGTCCAAAAGAAGGAACGAAATTACCATTATAGAAGAAGTTACCTTGACGACCAAATCTTAACAAAGAAAGATAAGATTGACCAGGTTGAGTTCCAGTTCTACCAAAACTCGCTCTTACTTTCATGGCACTTACAGTTGGTATGTCAACTAGATTAGCTATGTTCACACCTGCACTGACGGCCGGGAATAGTCCCCATTTATTGTTTTCTCCAAATCTGGAAGAACCTTCGTACCTTGCACTGATAGACAACAAGTAAGTGTCTTCCCAGTTAAAATTTGCCCTTCCAAAAAAGGCCACCAGCCTGTTTAGATTTGCATAGCTTGAAATAGCAGCCAATCCATTCTCAATATCCAATGCTTGACCGATGTTATTGTAAGTGTTTACGTCAGTCAGGAAGTCTCCGGCCTGCATTCTGTTTCCTTGATTGAAAAACTCTTGGAAAGAATAACCACCCAAGAATGCCATACCTACTCTCCCTGCTTGAGTATCATAATGTAGTGTTGTTTCAAAAAGGTCATTCAACCTTTCATCGTTTCTGACTTCAGCTAAACCATTTCTTCCGAAACCTCCACCGAATTTTGCTGTCTTTGGAGAGTAGTTACCCCTCCAGTCACTTTCACGCTGAGTGGCGTAGAAAACAGCTGCTCTGAATTTACTGGTAAAATTATATTCACCTCGAATACTTGCAAGCAATCTACTGTCCCGTCCGTCCGCGATATTTTGCTCCGCTATAGATACCGGGTTGAACCAATCAAAAATATCCCGCTCATAATAGCCACCGAAATCAGGGCTTTGTGGATTGGGATCCAATACAGGAACTGTAGGATTACTTACTATAGCGTAACGAAAGGAATTTTCATTTCCGAATCTTCTGTCAATTGAAGTATTAGAAATATTAACTGTGAAAATTGCTTTGTCTTTTAGAGCTCTTTGTGTAAGGTTAAGTCTGGCATTCAGTTGATTAAATCCTGAATTTATCCCTACACCCTCTGCATTTCTGGAGTTAATAGATACCCTGTAAGCTGTAGTGGCAGAACCTCCACCAAGAGAAAGGTTATGAACATGTGTAAAACCTGTTCTGGTAACTTCATCCAACCAATTTGTATTTCCCCCTAAGTCAACCATTCCTGGAACTTGACGGTATTCATCAGCTGTCATGACCGAAATAGTTCTTGCTACATTTTCTGTAGCCACACTACCGTTGTATTCTACGACAGTCCTACCGGTTTTCCCCGTTTTGGTAGTTACCAAGATCACTCCGGCAGAACCCCTTGTTCCATAAATGGCCGCAGCAGAACCATCTTTCAATACATCAATCGATTCGATATCATTTGGGTCCACTGTGGCCAAAGAACCACCAATAACACCATCTATAACGATCAAAGGTTCAGAATTTTCCCCAATAGATGATATCCCCCTCAAACGCATAGCAAAACCGCCATTGGGATTTCCACCAGGTCTTGCTATTTGAAGCCCGGCTACTTTTCCTTGAAGTAACTGCCTTGGATCATTTACAGTACCTTGATTGAAGTTTTCGGCTTTGACACTCGTTACCGCACTTGTAATTTCTTTTCTTTCCTGTGTACCGTAACCTACTACAATGACTTCGTTAAGTGCTTGAACTGAAGCTGATAAAGCTACATTGATGACAGACCTGTTTCCAATTGCTTCTTCAATAGTGGTGAATCCGATAAAAGAAAATACTAAGACGTCATTACTACCTGCTGAGATGGTATAATTTCCGTCCAAATCTGTAATGGCACCTCTTGTGGTACCCTTAACTAAAACACTGACCCCGGGAATTCCCTCTCCGGAATCCGAATCAGCTACTTTCCCTGTTATCTGTCCCTGCTGGGCGTAGGTAAAATTAATTACCGTACATCCCATGAGAAACAACAACAAGCAATACCTCGTAAATTGTTTTTTCATTGGTTAATGGGTTTAATTGATTGGTTTGAATTAAATTCTCAACTCTCTTTTTTTAAAGATGTCGATCTATTGAGACCTTTTCTTGTCAAAAAGACAATTAATCTGGAAAAGATATTGAGTTTTTTGATAAAAAGTAACTAAATACAGTTTTATTTTGTATACAATAAAAAAAATTAGCTTTATACTTTAAGCATTCGATTGCAACAGAATATTATTTTTATTTAAAATCT
Source organism: uncultured Aquiflexum sp. (assembly GCA_964559905.1). GTDB lineage: Bacteria > Bacteroidota > Bacteroidia > Cytophagales > Cyclobacteriaceae > Aquiflexum. Next base: position 8,714 of record CAZLJT010000109.1, on the reverse strand, counting down.
ATAAGTATTTTAAATATTAAGTTAATTTTAAGAAAATTTCTTCAAAACAATTAAAATTAATTGATAAAAAATATAATTAAATATTTTTGGGATAAGAGATTCTCTGATTTTGAGTTTAAAAATTTTTAAAAAAAATTATTCTTTATGCGACCAAGCTTTCCTCAAAAATCGCAGCCAATTGCCGAACAGCACTTTTTCTATATCATAGGCAGAATATCCTCTTTTTGAAAGTAGACCAGGTAAAATTTGCAAATCTGCAATAGATTCCAAATCATAGGGACATTGTTCCCTGCCAAATGCCCCATCCAAATCTGAACCTATACCTATATGGTTTGAATTGCCCGCAAGCTGACAGATATGATCCATATGGTCAATTATTTTCTCCAGATTACAACCCATATCTAAAGGAGTAGATTTTCCTCTTTTCCATCCCGGCACCATCATCCAGGCATCCAAAGCCCCTCCAATTACTGCTCCTCTTTCAATCAATACTTTGATTTGCTCGTCGGAGAACTGTCGGTTATGATTGACCAATGCCCGGCAATTATTATGGCTGGCCCATACCGGACCATTAAAATGATTCATTGCTTCCCAAAAACTATCATCGCAGAGATGTGTTGCATCCAGGATAATATTTAATCTCTCCATTTCTTTGAGAAGTTCTTTTCCACAATTACCAAGACCACCTGTTGCATCAGTTCCATTGGCATACCTTCCGGGACCATAATGGGCAGGTCCTAATGCTCTGAGTCCATTTTGGTAAGCTTTTTCTAGGTATTTTAAATTGACTATTGAATCTGCCCCTTCCAAAGAGAGGATATAACCAATCGGCTTGGTACTCCAAGGCAATTCATGCAGCCAAAGCTGAAGATGCTTTTCAAGGCTTTCGAGGTCAGTTATCTGTACCATTTCTCCGAGATCTTCCATAGCCCTATACCAAGCCAATTGGCCTTGTGTCTGTGCCCAAGCCTGTTCAGGTGAATGCCAACCGGGTAAGGGGTTGCCTACGGAAACATACCTGGCGATCTGAGTTGCTACCACCAATCCTATATTTCCTTTTCTCAATTCAGGAAGAGAGACCACGGCGTTACACCTATCCGGCTTGTCTTTTAGTCCTATCTCTCTTCGATTGATTTCAGAAACAGGCCTTTGAAGGTCCCTGTTCCACTCAAGGGCATTCATACTCAGGTCGAGGTGGGCGTCTATGGTGAACATTTGGAGGGTAGATTTTAGATTGTAGATTTAAGATTTGGGTTTTTGTAAAAGCGTAAGAGTAGGAAGAGGAAATAAAGGTTTTTGTTTCATAGAGGGAAATCTAGTAATTGCCAAAACCCATATAAAAGGACCTATAAACCTAAATTTCTCGCAACTTCCGTCTTCCGTCTTCGCGCTTCCGTCTCATTAATCTATTTCAACTCAAACATCGCCTCAATCTCCACAGGTATATTATCAGGTAGAGATCCAAAGCCTACAGCGCTTCTTACACCGATTCCATTTTCCTGGCCCCAAACCGATGCGAAAAGCTCACTGCAGCCATTGATGACATAGGGGTGTTTTTCAAAATCCGGGGTGCAATTGACCATTCCAAGGACTTTGATCACCCTTTTCACTTTATCAAGTGAGCCTATATTGGCTTTGATGGTAGCCAGCATTGCCAAGCCAACTTGCCTTGCGGCAATTTTTCCAGCCTCTATATCCATATCCTGTCCGATTCTTCCGATAATCAGGGTTCCATCTTCCTGAACTGTCCCGTGTCCGGAGAGGTAAAGGTATTTACCATCAACCAAGCAAGGTCGGTAAACACCCAAAGGTTTTGGTGGAGGAGGTAATGTTAAGCCTAATTCGGCAAGGTTTTCTTCTGGAGTTTTCATTTTTTAAGACGTGAGATGTGAGACGTAAGACACAAGATTTGGTATCCTGTAGGTTAAAGATTAGTTTTTATATTTCAGAATTCGTTTTTGGCTTTGATAAATCATATTTAAAGATTATCATAAATGCTTACAATGATACAAGTAATTGTCAAATTCTAGATTTCAGCATCGGCCTGCTCGCCGTGGTGGGTCATCCGACATCGGTCACCTGTCATAATTCTTATATAATTCATCAAATAAAGGCGTCGAGTAGCATCACTCCACCTAATCCAACCACTGCCACAATAGTCTCCATTAGAGACCAGGATTTTAGCGTGTCTTTCACACTGACATTGAAATATTCTTTATAAAGCCAAAAGCCTGCGTCATTGAAATGGGAGAACATCAGACTGCCGGCACCAATGGACAAAACCAACAAATTGGGATCAACTACCCCTCCGGAAACCAATGGGGCAATGATCCCCGCAGTAGTCAACCCTGCCACTGTCGCTGATCCTACACAAACACGAATGATCGCAGTAATGGTCCATGCCAATATCAATGGATGCACATCCCAACCCTGAAGTGAGTCAGCAATCGTCTGACTGACACCAGAATCCATTAAAACCTGCTTTAGTGCTCCTGCACCTGCAATAATCAGTAAAATCATTGCGACATCTTTGGAAGCTACAACATAAATATCCATTAAAGCAGGAATTTTGAATTTCATTCTCAATCCAATGGTATAAGTTGCAATCAATAGGGAAATGAGCATCACCATTCCCGGGTCACCCACAAATTTAAAATAAGGGTAAAGCCAATGATCTGCCGACATATTCAACATCAGAGTGGTGGTACCAATCAATAAAAAGACAGGGAATAATGCAGAGAAAAAACTGTTGAAAGTGCCGGGAAGGTCTTCTTCTTTTTTAGGTTTGGCCAGAAATGTATCAAGGGGCAGGGCATCAATATTTTTGAGAAATCTTGCAAATATCGGCCCTGCAATGATGATAGTTGGGACTACAATAATTAATCCATAGACAAGCGTCAGGCCCATATTGGCGTCAAACTGGGCAACCAATGCTGCAGGAGATGGGTGTGGCGGCAAGAATCCATGTGTCACTGACAAAGCAGCCAATAGTGGTATGCCAACATACACTGCGGGCAATTTATATCTGTAAGAAATGGTAAAGACCAATGGAACCAAGAGTACAAATCCTACATTGTAAAAAAGTGGAATACCGACCACCAATCCTGTCACCATCATGGCCCAAGTGACATTTTTTATACCAAAAATTGACATTAAGGTATCGGATATTTTTTGGGCTGCACCGCTTTCTGCCACAAGTTTACCTAACATCGCTCCCATTACTATGACAATCACCAAGTCCCCCAATAATCCTCCAATACCTTTTTGGATTGAACCTGCGATTTGTTCCGGAGGGATTCCCAGAAGAAATCCTGCAAGTATGGATGAAATAAGAAAAGCTAAAAATGGGTTAAATTTGAGCCAGGTAATCAAAAGGACAAGTACCAAAATACTGATGAATACAAAGACAAGAGACATAGGTTGGGTTTGGGTTAACGAAACAAGTTAAAAAATTTATTGGGTTTGACTTATTGAAGCTCCCTCAATATTTTTTGGGCGGTCAAACTCTTGTTTATATTTTAATAAATCTAAGAAAATACCTTTGCTTAATATCACTCAACTCCAACATGTAGAGACCCTGATATAAACTCCCCAAAATCTGATCCAATAGATCTTCAGTAAAAGGGCCTGAATAATGCACTTGCCCAATGGAGTCAAAAATCATTAAATTCATCAGGCTTTTATCCATATTCTGTGGAACTGAAATATGGACTGGACCTGATGTGTAGGGATTTGGCCAAAGGCTTAAATTGGTTTCCAAATCAGCATTTTTAATACCTTCCAGACGAAATATTTTCCCATAACTGCCTTCACCATTTTGATCCACTTGTTTTATCCTGAAATAGACATTCGCTGAAGTCAATTTCTCAACATAAGAAAAACTATACTGTTGAACAGTCTCACTATTGCCTTTTGACAGGACTTCACCCACCAAATGGTAATTGTCCAGACCATTTAATGATCTGTAGATCAAAAATCTTTTATTATCGGATTCCTTTGCCGTGGACCAGGAAATTTGTATTTCACCATTCTTCCAATGGGCCTGGAAATCAAGCCATGTTACGGGAAGAATTGAAAGCGTACGATAACTTCCCACTGTAAATGTCACTCCATTTAACGCTCCAAATTGCAAATCCCTCCTTGCCCAAAGGGTATCAGGTTCTGTTCCCGGTAGGTGGATTCCTGGTGCGGCTATCCCGTTGCTGACAATTCTGATATCATCCACATCATCTACAATCAAATTCTCAGCAGAAATCCTCATTTCAATATCTTCGGTACTTGGAGACAAATCCGAAAATTCAAAGTAACTGTTCAATTGGTATAAAATGGGTGTACCATCAGAATCGTTAAACATGGGGTCCCAATTTGCACCCGGAATTTCTATGAACCTTATCGATAGATTCCCGCCCGGTGAATTACCCCTTAACTGGATTTTGCGGATTCCTCCTTGGTAGGTATCCTCAAATGGAAATGTTGCATTCGTCGAGTTTAAAACCGCAGGAATATTTTGGTAATGCAGTCGGTGAAGGTTAAGCCATCTCCCGCCCATAAACTCTAGGATTCCGCTCCCCGAAGTATTCACAAAAAGGTCAAAACCGTTGAAATCAACCTGACCTTGTTTCATGAAAAAATTGGATTTGGCACGCAGGTCTGAATAAAGCACTACCCTTCCCGATGGTTTGTTTACCTCAATCTGCTGAAGATCCATTTGCCAGTTGACAACTTGTTGAATACCTGAACCTTCAAATTTCAAATAGGTCGGGCCTTCCAAAATATCACCTCCTGACAATCGGGCAAAATCTCCTCTCAAAAAGACTGAATCAGGCAAGATTTTGTTGGATGCATTTTCAAACAGCAGGTTGTTATAGGTTTTGGGATTTCCTGAACCGGCCAATGAGGTTCTGACCAAGCGTTGATTCCCAGAATTGGACCTGTAATAGACGTTGCCTTCAAAAAGGAAATTGGCCGCATCCATAACCGGCTCATTTCCTAAAAGCACCAAATTACCACCGGGCTTTAGGTGGAATAGGTTGGCAGGAATAGCATTTGTTCTTCTAATGATTTGAGGATTTGGTGAACCATGGCATTCTGAAATCAAAGTAGCCCCAGGCTCAATAATGAAATCACCGAAAGGACCGGTTCCGTTAAATAATGGCTGATCATTAAAAGAAAAAGTTGAACAAGCTGGAATCCCGTCTGTATTTAAGGTTTGAAAAACAGTACCTGTTTGAATTATAAATCCAGTGGATTTAAATGCTGCATTTACAGTTAAGGTTGCCCCAGGATCAGGATCAAAAATTACAGTAAATTTACTCCTGGTGTTTTGGGCGCTCCAAGATGATCTGTCAACAACATTCCTTGAACTCCCTTTGAAAATTACTTGGCCAGTAACTGGATAAATCCAATCATTTAGTGTCATTGCTGCACTATTCCCTACCGTTTCATAATCACTTCCTGACCTTTCCATCAATCGAAAAGAACCAAAGACTTCCAGCCCATAAATCTGCAAGTTAATTTTATTTCCTGTTGAACCCTCAGCGTTAAAATAAACAGTTTTGACAGATTCATTTCCAGTTAGTCTGATTTCATTCTGAAAATCAATAAAAATATTGTTCAACATACTTGGCTTCACAATTGCAGGTTGCCAATTAGTCCCATCCCAAACTTCCCAAATTGATATATTATCAAAATCACCTGAGCTCACAGTGCGAAAATCCCCTGTTTCCAATGGGATCTGTGCATGCAGTACTTGACTTATTAAAAAGCCTAAGAAAGTAAAAACAATAAAATTCCAATAAATTCGTCCTGAATTTAAAGCAATCCTGAAATAATTGTCTTTGAAAAAATCCATCTTTGAAAAAGTTTTGGAAACCACATTAATTTAAATTTATGACAGCTCTTTTTAAAAAAATCATACTCACTTATGCGTTTATTTATCCGTTTAATTTTTTGGTAACGGCACAGGATTTCCAGGTCAGCTTATTGACCTGTGATCCGGGAGATGAATTGTATTCCGCGTTTGGCCATAATGCCATTCGGGTTCTGGATAAAAACAGCGGAAATGATTTTGTATTTAATTATGGAACATTTGATTTTAATGTGCCTTTTTTTTATGTCAAATTCACCCAAAGGACTTTGGATTATATGCTCAGCCTTACCACTTATGATCGGTTTTTGATAGAATATAATTATAACCGAAGGGGGGTGAGAGAGCAGATATTGGACCTGAGTCCGGAACAAACTCTGAAGATGTATGAATTCCTTCAGATCAATTATTTGCCTCAAAACCGTTTCTATCGATATGATTTCTTTTATGACAATTGTGCGACCCGAATCAGGGATGCGATGGAAGAAATATTAGAAGATCAGTTGGATTGGAATGAAGATTTATTGGCAGAAGAAAAAACTTTCCGAAACCTAATTGATGAATATGTATATAGACTTCCTTGGGCAGATTTTGGAATAGATCTGGCGTTGGGATCGGTTATCGATGTGAAGGCAGAAGAAAGAGAAAAACAGTTTTTACCCGATTATATGGAAACCGCTTTCGCTAGAGCCATGATAGTAGGGGATGGACCGACCCGGCCCTTGGTAAAAGAAAGTAGGATTATCCTGGATTTTCCCGAAAGAGCCGCCGTATTGGATTTATGGAATCCACATATCATATGGTGGGCTTTTGCTATTGCAGTGTTTATCCTGACCTATGTTGGATTTAGAAGAAAACGGCTTTTCAAAGGTTTTGATATTGCCTTTTTCAGTATTTTGGGATTGTTGGGCATCTTGGTGGTTTTGCTTTGGTTTTTTACTTTTCATTCTCAGACCAAATACAATTGGAACATTTTGTGGGCTTTCCCAGGACATCTTTTTCTGGCAATTGCACTCCTCAGAAAGAATACCAAATCTTGGGTGAATATATATTTGCTGGCTGCTATGATTTTGGCCAATATGGCACTTGTTTTCTGGATTTTCGGTTGGCAGTCATTTCATTCCAGTATAATTCCTATACTTCTTGTTATCCTGCTCCGCACCAATTTCCTTTATTATAACCTGAAAAAGTTCAGAGTGGAACAAATTGGATAATCTTTTCATTTCTTAAACTATTTACCGGTTGACCGTTGTTATAAACTTCTTACTAGCCGACTAACATGGACTTCAAATTAGTATCAGAATTCAAACCCACAGGCGATCAACCAAATGCCATCAAAGAGCTGGTAAAAGGTATCCATGATGGTGAGCCTGCACAAGTTCTTTTGGGTGTGACCGGTTCAGGTAAAACGTTTACCGTAGCAAATGTGATTCAACAGGTCCAAAAACCAACTTTGATTCTGAGTCATAACAAGACTTTGGCAGCACAGCTTTATGGAGAATTCAAACAATTTTTCCCCGAAAATGCAGTAGAATATTTCATTTCCTATTACGATTACTATCAGCCGGAAGCCTTTATCCCAACAAGTGGGACCTATATAGAAAAAGATCTTTCCATTAACGAAGAAATCGAAAAACTGAGACTCAGTGCAACTTCAGCACTTTTATCAGGGAGAAGAGATGTTATTGTAGTCGCTTCAGTTTCCTGTATTTATGGTATCGGAAATCCCGAGGAATTTGGTAAAAATGTCATTCGTCTCCAGGAAGGGGACCGGATTCCAAGAAATCAGCTTCTTTTCAAACTGGTCGATATCCTGTACAGCCGGACCAACAACGAGATGACCCATGGAACCTTCAGGGTAAAGGGAGATACCGTTGATATTTTTGTAGCCTATGCGGATTTTGCTTTCCGTATTTTCTTCTGGGGGGATGAAATCGAAGCGATACAGAGAATTGATCCTGCAACCGGCAAAAAACTCTCTGATGAAAAAATCATTTCTATTTTCCCTGCAAATCTTTTTGTAACAGGCAGGGATGTCATCGATACGGCCATCCATGAAATACAGGATGACCTGATGGCACAAGTTTCCTTTTTTGAAAAGGACATGAAACTCATTGAAGCCAAAAGATTAAAAGAGCGGACAGAATTTGATCTGGAAATGATCCGGGAATTGGGCTATTGCTCAGGTGTGGAAAATTATTCCAGATATTTTGATAGAAGACAACCGGGGACAAGGCCCTTCTGTCTGATCGATTATTTTCCTGATGATTTCCTTTTGGTAGTGGATGAAAGTCATGTAACACTCCCTCAGGTGAGGGGAATGTGGGGTGGTGACCGTTCGAGGAAGGTAAATTTGGTAGAATATGGCTTCCGTCTTCCTTCAGCGATGGATAACCGTCCATTGAATTTTGACGAATTTGAAAGCCTGATCAATCAGGCCATCTATGTCAGTGCCACCCCTGCTGATTTTGAACTTTCAAAAACCGGTGGAGTTGTAGTGGAACAGATTATCAGGCCAACAGGGCTTTTGGACCCCATTATTGATGTCCGGCCGAGCGCTAACCAAATCGATGATTTGTTAGAGGAAATCGACGAAAGAATCAAATCGGGAGATAGGGTATTGGTCACAACATTAACCAAAAGAATGGCTGAGGAGCTTCAAAAATACCTAGAAAAAACAGGTGTAAAAAGCCGATATATCCATTCAGAGGTTAAGCCTTTGGATAGGGTTGAAATACTCCGGGAACTCCGATTGGGGATTTTTGATGTACTTGTTGGGGTAAATTTACTTAGGGAAGGTCTTGATTTACCTGAGGTCTCTTTGGTTGCGATTTTGGATGCTGATAAA